>CABMHZ010000061.1 GCA_902386115.1 uncultured archaeon
CCATG
Source organism: uncultured archaeon (assembly GCA_902386115.1). Classification (GTDB taxonomy): domain Archaea; phylum Halobacteriota; class Methanosarcinia; order Methanosarcinales; family Methanoperedenaceae; genus Methanoperedens. The sequence continues at coordinate 6 of CABMHZ010000061.1, forward strand.
GAAGCAAATGACCTTGATAGTGGTTTAATAACTACTCTTCAATCGATTTTAGAAACAGAAGGTAGTGAGGTTATTGTTTAATTATATTTTTATATAATCCAAGCGAATCTTGACGCCATGGTGCTTTTTACATTCCAGGATATAAAAAAACACTACCATACAGGTTCCTTCCAATTCGTATAATACACGGCAAAAGCCTCTGTATGCTCATAAGCCTTAACGGCAAATGGTGGAAACATGATGCATCCGCATTCATTGCCAATGGTATATAAAAAGAGATATCTTATTTGGATATCCTTTTCATCTTCGTGTATAAACCAACAACAACGGCGATTGAGACTAACATGACAACTATGAACATCAGGTTCATCGTGGATTTTTCGTCAGGTTTGACTTCAGTCTCCACAGGAGCATTTGCAGTTGCAGATGAGGTAACCTCAGGCGTCGCTGTAGGAACTTCCTCAACTTTTAATGCAGTAATGGCAAACGGCGAGAAGGCGTTAGTTCCTGCCTCGAAATACGAGTATGTGCCGTCTTTGCCCCTTTCTGCGGTCTCAAGCTGTATCCACTGAGTCTTGTCCCACTTGACCATCCTGACGTCGCTGCCTGCAAGCTTGTTGCTCTCAAGCCATGAGTTCTCTATCCTGAACCTGATGATGGCGTCCTTGATGTTCTTCGGAATGGCGAACCCTGATGTGCCGACCCAGATGTTCTCATTCTTATAAACAGTACCGGGCGCAGGGCTATTGACAATAGTTGATGTGTTTCTCAGCACTTCTACTGCTACGTTTGTTTCTCCTGCGCTGATGTTGCCTGTGATGTTGACGAACATTATTGGATTGCTGATGTTCCTGAAGGCGTAGGAAGTGACCTTGTCCTTCATTATAAAGAGGTCGTATTTTTCTTTGACGATGATATTTGAGAAGTTCTCACCTGATGTGCCACCGCCACCACCTCCGCCGCCTCCACCACTGCTGCTCCCGATCCCACCGCTACCGCTGCTGGATGTAGGATTGCCTCCACTATTGCTGGTGGCAGGATAGCTTCCTACTATACCGAAGGTACTCAGATGCGAGATGTTTATCCAGACATTGCCGGCGTATCCTCCCGTATCTGCCGTATCCACGCCTACATTATTCACCCAAAGAGGTGAGCCTGCGCTGATGGTTTGCCATCTGTCATCAGATTCATCATACCAGGATATTTTTAATGAAGATTCATCCAGACCTGATGCGGCAAGTTCTGCCTGTGTGTAATAGAACCTGAGTTTTATCCATGTGAGATTATTCTTAATGTTATCGCTGGCATTTACTGTGATGAATTTTCCGAACGGGGTTAAACCGAAAGACCTGTTCATTCCCGGATTAATATCGGGAGCCGTTGTTATTTCAATGCTGCCATCTTCGCTGCTGTTCGTCAGCAGATCGATAGTCACGTCCGTGGTTTCGGATTCATCCAAGCTGGTTGGCGGGATGAATGAGAAGTAGGGGAAATATTCCAGAGCATCACTGTCATTGACTCTGAAATACAGATCATCCATAAGATTAATAGAGCTATTCCGGGTTAACGATATTGATGTTTCCGAGTTTTTCAATGAAAGTGAATTAAAGCCAACTTGTGCATCCTTGAAAATCCCATAGGTATCACTGCCATTGATTTGCGTTACATTGGAACTGATAAGCCATGTATATTTGAGATTTACCGTTTTTGAAGTTATACTGTCAACATAGGTAACGAATACTGGTACATTGGTTTCTTCACTGAGGTTTTCGACATAAGTGTATATCGGTCGGGCATCAGGAGATCCTGACGACATTACTTTGTCATCCTTCATGAGACCATCCTTGTACAGTGCGAGCCAGACTTGCATCGGGCTTGCCCCAGCATCAATCGATTTCACTTCAAGTGTCCAGCCTTCACTCATGTTCCACCTTTCTCCCACAATCAGGCTCTTTGTATCATAGGAGTCTTGCTCAATAATAAGCCTCGTGAGTTTGTCAATTTTACCGTTAACAGCAATATATTTCTGTCCCTGCCAGCCTATCATACGATAGTTGCCACGCTCAAATGCCAGACCAGGTCCTGCCTGTTCAAGACCTTTATTTGCTGCCACAGTGGCATCCCATGTTGAATCATTCATCCCCAGACCATATGATACAACGTTCAACATCCTTGGCTTTGCGGAGGTGGAATAGGTCAGATTAAACTTTTCTATAGTTCTGTTGGAATTATCAAGAACATTCAACTTTTCATCCACCACGAGCCCGGGGAAATTCGTCACATTCCATTCCATCGGTCCCTCATAAGCAGTTTCACCTCTTCCTCCGCCCCGTATTGAGATGTTCGAGATATGATATTTCTTTGTTATGAACCATGTCTTCTCTGTGTTATTTACGTTGCCTGCTTCATCGCTTGCAATGATGGTTACGTTGTACGCCCCATACTCCGAAGTATTGGAATAATCGACATAGTATGTGCCATTTCCGTTCATCGATGACCTGTTCGTGAAACCACCGGGATGTTTCACTTCTACAACAATGCTGGATGCATTCAGATATCTGTCACTTATATTTACGCTAATATTAACGGCATCGTTCAATTTCGGTGAAGTTGTGTTCAGAGTAAGATCTGTCACAACAGGTTTTGTAGTGTCAAGGATTATTGTATCGCTGACCGGGGAAGCTTCACCCATATCATTTCTGGCTCTGAAATAAACGGTTTTCAAGCCATCCCCAGAGGTTAGCGTCCAGGAATTCGTAATTGCGAATGGATCCCATTCGCTCCATGTCATATTGTCATTGCTGAAACTTATTTGAGTTGTGTTAACTGCGGATACGCTCAGCATAACAGATGTTGAGTTTATATAAACAACCCCATTATTGATCACAATTGAAAGGGATGATGGAGGCAACTCGTTTGAAATAACTTGCCCAGAAAGCGGGAGATTGTCGATATTGCTGCTGTCAAGGGTGTAAGGTAAATCACAGATGCCATCTTTGTTGCTATCTGAGCATTTCTGGCTGAAACCTGAGCCATTTGGATACCCCCAGAAGTTGCCACCAAGATAGGGACCACCGATGATGTTGGTGCCAGGGGTTTTGGTGATATTCCATGTGTTTGTGTATTTTAAAATTGTTGAAAATCCAGCGTTCTGGGTATTGTTAAAAACGTTATTATAAATGCTATTGTCAGGCGATTCGAGCAGAACTATTCCATACTCGGTGTTGTACAAGACAATATTTTCCTTAAAAGTATTATTTGTGTTGATCCACGGATCATTTCCATACAACCAGATGCCATCATAATTATATGAAAAATTATTCGACCTCAGTGTATTATTGTTTGAATTGTACATAGAGATGCCTTCATAGTTGTACGAAGAAATAGTGCTATTCAACATGTTGTTGCTGGAAGAATCCAGATAGATACCCACATTGTTGTGCATCAGAATATTGCCACTAATTGTGTTGTTGTTTGATGAGAATAAATCAATACCGTTGGCATGGTTATTCGAGGCATTGTTGTTGGTTAATGTGTTGTTGTTTGAAGAGATGAGCGAAAGACCTGAATAACTATTAGATGCACTTACGTTTTGTATTCTTGAGGAGGATGTATTCCAAAAGTATATTCCTGCACTGTTTGAATTCAAATTCATTTCCTTTATGGTAACATTTATACAGCTTATGCAATAGAAAGTTCCAGCATTGATAGAAGAGTCATAAACAGAATTTGCTGCACCTTTTACATAAAATATGGGTCTTCCATTCACCAGATTGCTTGTGTCTATCTCGTTGTCGAACTGTGAATCAGACAATCCCTCTAACTGGAAGTTAACATTATTCCCTGTCATCAAATTGTTTGTGAGAGTGTTGTTGCCGGAAGATAATAAACATATTCCGCAAAGATTATTTGAAGCTACATTGCCACTTAGAGTACTATTATTGCCGAAATAAGTAAGATAAATGCCTTGGTAGTTTTTCGAAGCACTGTTGTTACTGATTATATTGTTACCAGAATTCACACGAATTCCACCGTTGATAATGCTGGCATTTACAGCCATGAAACCTTCAAGCGTACTATTTCCTGCTTCCAAGTTTATGGCGCTTCCACTTCCATTAGCATCCACAACTGGCTTGCCTCCACCGTTATCGATACCACGCAGGATAAGCTGTTTATTAACATTCACATTCTCATAATAAGTCCCGCTATAGACCAGGATCGTATCTCCCACGCTCGCATTATTTATTGCATCCTGGATATTTGTATAATTCTCACCACTGCTGGCGTTTACAGTAAGCGTTGAGGCACCCGCGCCCCCAGCCAGCAATAAAATCGTCAAAATAATTATTCCGCTCGCTATTCGGAGGGCACGCCCTCTATGATTATTTGATAACATTTTAAACCACCCTTATCTTTTTTTAAAACGGTTGGACTGACTGCTCCAGTAAAACCGAGATACGTTAAGTTATTTGATGAAATCATAACCTATATATAATTATTTACTATGAATGTATTACAAAATATTATCAGAGTATTAAGAAAAACTCATTTGTATTACATGTAATACCCATCTACATCCAGGGGGCTATCAGCGTTTGCTCCTTCAGTATCACAATCGTCATCGGTCACGCGTTTGCATACCTGGTGCTTGAGCTTTACATAGAATCCATCAGGAACGAAAACACTTCGAAAAAACCCTTCTTTGCTTTACCATTCAAAAAAACCTGTCAACGCTCTCAACAGCCTTTACTAACAGCTCCACGCTCTTTTCAAGGTCGTTCATACTCATAACAGTAACAGGCGTATGGATGTACCTCGACGGCGTGCTTATTACACCCGTGGGTATCCCCTCGCGCGACAGGTGGATTATAGATGCATCAGTCTGCCCCTTTGTGCCGACCTTGAGCTGGTACGGAATACCGTTCGCCTCTGCTGCATTTTTTAACCAGCGCAGCACACGTTCAGGGACTATAATGCCGTCCCCTTCCGCATCGCTAACTGTAATAACAGGTCCTTTTCCGATCTCAAGCGCCTGGTCTTTCATCTCGATCCCGGGATGGTCGCCTGTGAATGTCACTTCGGAAACAAGGGCAACATCGGGTTCCAATCCGAAAGCCGATGTTCTTCCCCCTTTCAGCCCTACCTCTTCCTGCACAGTAAAAACAGCATGCACCGTAGCTTTCACATCCTTTATTTGCCGCAGCGTCTCAATAAGAACGGCGCACCCCCCGCGGTCGTCAAGGGCTTTGCCTGTCACCATGTCGCCGCCAAGCGACCTGAACTCCATGTCAGAAGTTATCGGCGTCCCCGCCCTGACACCCATCTTTTGCGCTTCTTCCCTGCTCGTGGCTCCGATATCAATGAACATATTTTCGGCTTTAACAGGTTTCTTTGTTTCTTCTTCTTTCATGGCATGAGGAGGCTTTGAGCCAATTACCCCGTAAACCTGCCCGTTTTCAGTATGCAGGATCATTCTCTGGTTGAGGATGGTCTGGTCAAACCATCCGCCTGCCGTGGTAAAATAGATAAAACCCTTATCATCCACGTACTTTGCCATGAGCCCTATCTCATCCATGTGTGCTGCGAGCATGATGCGAGGCGAACCGCCGCGTTTTGTTGCGATAAGATTTCCCAGTTTATCTGTTCTTATCTCGTCAACGTAAGGTCTTATTTCGTCCTCTATCATTCGCCTGACGTTGTTTTCATATCCTGAAACACCGTGCGCATTCGATAATTTCGAAAGGAGGTCTTTTAAGCGGCTCATTACAAAAAAAAGGAAAAGAAGATTTAATCCTTCTTCAACCACGGCATCATGGCGCGAAGTTCTTTCCCGACCTTCTCGACCTGATGCTCGTTCTCCTGTCTCTCAAGCGCATTGAGCACGGGTCTGTTCGCCCTGCTCTCGAGCACGAACTCCTTTGCGAATTCGCCGCTCTGTATCCTGCGAAGCGCCTCTTTCATTGCCTGCTTTGACTGTTCGTTGATGATCTTCGGACCGACAGTTAATCCTCCGTACTCGGCTGTATTGGATACATAGTACCACATTTTGCTGAGTCCACCTTCATGGATAAGGTCTATAATGAGCTTCATTTCGTGGAAAGTCTCAAAATATGCTATTTCGGGTTTGTAGCCAGCGGCGACAAGCGTCTCGAACGAGGCTTTCATAAGGCATGTCACACCGCCGCAAAGGTCAACCTGTTCACCAAAGAGGTCTGTTTCAGTTTCTTCCTTGAACGTGGTCTCAAGTACTCCTGCGCGCGTTGCTCCGATGCCTTTTGCATAAGCCATTCCGATGTCCCAGGCGTTGCCTGTGGCGTCCTGGTATATGCCGATAAGCGCCGGTACTCCTATGCCTTCGGTATAGGTGCGCCTGACAAGGAAACCGGGTCCTTTCGGGGCTACCATTATAACGTTCACGTCCTTCGGCGGTACGATCTGGTTATAGTGTATGTTGAAGCCGTGGGAGAAACACAGCGTCTTGCCCTTGCTCATGTGAGGCGCTATCTCGTTGCTGTAAATTGCTCCCTGTATCTCGTCCGGTACAAGTATCTGGACAAGGTCTCCTTTTTTAGCCGCCTCAGCCATTGTCATGACCGTAAGACCTTCATCCTTTGCCTGGGTCCATGCCTCGCCGCCTTTCCTCGCGCCCACGACCACGTAAAGCCCTGAGTCGTGGAGGTTCTGGGCCTGCCCTGCTCCC
>CABMHZ010000062.1 GCA_902386115.1 uncultured archaeon
ACACCTGAAAGAAACCATAAAAAAAGCAATTGCGCATCGCGGGATGGCTTTGGTTGTCATCCAGCAGCCGTGCCCTACCTATAATGACATCAACACAAAGGACTGGTACGGAGGGGAAGACCGCAAAGATGCGGCCGGTAAACCTGTTCCCAGGCTGTACAAGCTTGAGGAAACAGGCTATGACGGGGTCGTGCACAAACCCGAAGAAGCTTTTCCAAAGATGGTGGCAGCATTGACAAAAGCCCAGGAATGGGGGGACAGGATCCCGATGGGAGTGTTTTACCAGAATGAACTTATTTCTACTTACCAGGAAAGGCTCTCACAGAGAATAGGGGATTATCTCTTGAACCCACCGGCAAAGCAGGTTATCTGTGACGAAGAAGGGAAGTGCGTCACCGGACTTGAAAAAATGCTGGAAGAACTGAAAGTGACGGGATAGAGCTTTTAAAGCGCCAGTAAGTAAAAAAGAAGTTAAAATAAGAAAACGTTTTTCATTGAATTCTTTCAGAGGATATAGGTATTCACAGCTTCGACCAGTACATGGTACGAGATCCAGAGCATCCAGATGCAGATCGCCAGGAAAACCATCGTGAACACTAACTTTGCAAACCCGAATAGCATGACGGTGCCTGCCGAGCTATTGTTCCTTACAGGATTGCCGGTCTCGATCTTATTTATTACTTCATCTCCCATTACAGCTTCGTATTCCTCAGGATGCTCATGGCGCATCTCTTCCTCTGAAATATTGCCTGTGAGCCAGGAGAGGTTCAGGAATTTCCCGAAATGCTCGTCATAGAAATGTCCTATGAATATTGCAAGCGATGCGAGTACTGCTTCCCATGTATGGAAGAGGTTGGCGATCTGGACAAAGCCGATCGGGAAATACTTCATGGCTTCAAAAGGCTGCCACATCAATATCCCTGTGAAACCCATTATTACCGCTCCGACCGCTGCCCCGAAATATTCGAATTTCTGCTTCCATGTGTATCTCCCGAACCTGGGGGGTTCATCGGTCAGCCTGAGGAAATACCGGATCTGCTGAGTGAAATCTTTAATGTCCTTCGGGCTGAAGAGTATGTCAGGGCGCACCTTCTCCAGGACCATATGATAAACTACGTGGTAGGCGCAAACGCCTATCATCACCAGGCCCGAAAAATGGTGTATGAGAGTCCTGTTTTCAAAACCTCCAACCGAGGCGATCATCCACTTCGACCACCATACGTCCGGGAATTTCAGGGGAAACCCGGTGTATGCGAGCAGGATGAAACTTGTAAAAAATATAATATGCTCGATGCGCTGATTTAAGGTAAACCTCCTGAATTTTAGTTCTGCCATATTTATTCCCTCCTTCTTATATCGAACTTTGAAGAAACCCCGAAGAAAATAAGCCCCAGGGTAAAGCTTAGCTCGAAGACTATCATTGCCATGTAGAAATATGTCACAAGTTTCTTGGCATCGATGGACAGCAGGTACACAGACTGTCCCTCATGCACCTTGCCGCCATAGATCTGGGAATTCTGCCCCGGATGGCAGCCGGTTTTTCCACAGGTGGCAGGCAGGTTAGCCGCATATATTGCAGACGTGGGATCGGTTTCATTCTTTGTATTATGGCTTTCATGGCAGTCCGGGCATGTTGCTACCCCCGTTCCGCCGCTTATGAGCGCCTTATAATGATATGATCTCTTATATGTATCAAACCTGTCTGTCTTTATCCCGTAATACCAGGCACTCATTCTGGTCTGGTTCTCATGGCAGCCTGCGCACATCTTCGGAACATTTCCTGAATATGTCAAAGCTTGCGGGTTTTTGTATGAGAGGATATCATGGGTGCCATGACAATCAATGCATGAAGCTGCCTCTTTCCGCCCGTTTTCAAGTTCTTTCCAGTGTATGCTCTCCATGTACAGGCCTGCTGTCTTGCTATGGCATTTTGAGCAAACCTCAGTTATGTTCGTTCGCGCAGGAACGCCTGCAAAATTTGGTTTCATTGCACCGACCGACACCGCAGAACCTGTGATGTTCATATCCCCGCCGTGGCAATCTTCGCACGAAATGTTATTGAAGTGTATGCTTTTCTCAAACGCTTTTACCTGTCCTGAATGGCAGTGGAAGCACGATATATCCGTGTTTTCCTGCTGTCCTGCCGCGATAACCGCCAATGAAAAAATCCCGGCAAGGAGAACTGGAACAAAGATTTTGCATATCCCTTTATTTTTTCTAAAATACATTGCTTTTATGCTGTTCGTATAACCACCTCACAAAATTTATCATTATGTGACAGCAATCTTACAATTTCAAGCTCCGCCTTATTTCCAAACGCATAACCCAGTGCCCCTTTGAATGTTTCCCTAACTGCATGACAGACGCATTTATCAAATGTATTCCCTTCCATAGCTATACTGCATTTCCTGATAGTGTAATGCAGGTTTTTCCCATCCGTTTTCCATTCGCTTACCCTGTGAAGCCTGGAATCGATTGCTTCAAAAGCTTTGCGGAAGGTTTCCGGGTTCCAGTTCACAATGCCATTCTCTTCCTCGTATTCCTGTATGATGGACCTGCCTATTCTCCTGCCCATGACTGTCAGGGATAAAGGTGTCTCAGGAATGTCCCTGAGACCCTTCAGGACGGCCATTAATATAATCAATTCCTGGTCAACCTTGTTGTGACTTGTTTTTAATTCATCCACAATTGCGTTGATTTTTATTCCCGCATCCTGCCTGTGGCTCAGCACTATCATATTGGACGTGGATTTTGCATCATATAAATGTCCCCCGGCTTTTAAAAGCTCAAGAAGGCTCTTTTTTAATTTTTCTGTAACTTCATTGTTTCTATAATTATGGAAAAATATTATCGTTTCACCGTCGATTTCTACCCTATCTGTAACCAGGGATGTTTCATAAACTTCCTTGATAAGGGGTAGAAGTTCCTTCAAAGGTATTTCCCTGAGCGGTTTTTTTGAAAGGGTTTCTATCACTATATCCCCCACAGGCACATCACCGTCAAGCAGTTCCTCAAAGTAATTCCTGTGGATTGTCACCATGCCATAATTGCTCAGGAGATGACCGCGGATTACCGACTTCCAGAATGCAGGCCGGCTCTTTATGGTTTTGATTACCTCATCCATTCCCCCAAAAAAAGTTATGAGGCTTCTCATGGCTTCTGTTTTATTCGACCTGGATAGTTCAACTTTTATACAGTCGTTAAGATAAACAAGAGAGCAGATTTCAAGTGGCGCTTTGCAAAGAGAATTTTTCACAAGATACTGGGACGCTATTTGTGCAGCGAACTTCATCTTTTGAGGAGCGCCCCTGATATCCATCAATATGTCCGAAGGCGACTCATCATTATCACATTTCAGGGAAATACCGATACCCCATTCAAGTTCGCTGAATCGCCGGTTAAGGTATCCTTCGAGTTTTCCCATGGAATTTATCAACAAT
>CABMHZ010000063.1 GCA_902386115.1 uncultured archaeon
GCTATCATATATCCACTGCTGCTTGGAGCATCTGCCATAATTGCATCCATCATCGGGATATTCTTTGTAAAGCTTGGCAAATCAGGAAATATCATGGGAGCGATGTATAACGGCGCGATCGTTGCAGGAATAATATCGCTTATAATGTTCTACGTGATCACGCAGCAACTGATGGGTGATATCCACCTGTTTATCGCAGCCCTCATCGGTCTTGGCGTTACGGCAGCCATGATCCTGATCACGGAATATTACACTGCGACAACCCATAAACCCGTGAAGGACATCGCAAATGCTTCAGTTACAGGACCGGGGACAAATGTAATTACAGGTCTTGCAGTGGGTCTTCAGAGCACCGCGCTGCCTGTCGTAGTGATCTGCGCCGGCATTCTCGCCTCGTATACGATAATGGGGGGCGGGGCACTTGGATTATACGGCATTGCAATAGCAGCAGCCGCAATGCTTTCGGTCACGGGAATAATAATCGCAATTGACGCATATGGACCTATAACAGATAATGCTGGTGGAATAGCTGAAATGGCAGAACTACCCAAGGAAGTCAGGGACATCACAGACCCTCTTGACGCAGTGGGAAACACCACAAAGGCGGTCACAAAAGGTTATGCCATAGGTTCCGCAGCACTGGGCGCTCTTGCGCTGTATGCGGCATATAGCAGCGAGGTAAATAAGCTCCTTCAGGTTGATGGAAAACCACCATTATCACTTGAACTTTCAAACCCGATAGTCCTTGTTGGTTTACTTATCGGCGGCATGATACCTTTCCTGTTCACAAGCTTCCTGATGGGAGCAGTGGGCAGGGCTGCAACCACCATAGTGACAGAAATAAGGCGGCAGTTCAGGGAAATTAAAGGCATCATGGAAGGAACGGGAAAACCGGATTACGGGCGCGGTGTGGACATAGTAACAATTGCGGCGCAGAAGGAAATGATCATCCCCGGGCTTCTTGCAGTTCTTTCACCTCTCGTTGTCGGGTTTATCTTCGGTCCTGTGGCTCTCGGAGGGCTTCTGATCGGCGTGATCATCTCAGGGCTCCTGGTTGCATTAATGATGACAACAGGTGGCGCTGCATGGGATAATGCAAAGAAATACATCGAATCAGGGAACCTTGGCGGGAAGAGACTGCCGGACGGAAGCAAGAACCCGACACATGCGGCGGCAGTCGTGGGCGACACGGTCGGCGACCCGACAAAAGATACAGCAGGACCAGCCATCAACCCGCTGATAAAAGTGATGAACATCGTGTCGATATTGTTCGCAGGGCTCATCCTGAAATATTATCTCCTGAAACCTTAAAAAATAAATGAGTGCGGGCGATCGCACGCATTTCCTTCTTTTTTTGCCAGTTGCCCGGGAGTTGTCTATACAAAGATTTTTTAGTGATGGCGAACAACTCTGTATTATGTTATTGGGGGAGAAGATAGCCGCAGGGCAAGGCGGGATAAAAGCAGACCTTGTATTAAAAAATTGCAGGATCGTTAATGTAAACACGAAAGAGATCATAAAAGGCGACATAGCGATCCATTCCGGGTTCATAACTGGGATAGGTGACGTGCAGGAACTAACCGGGTCAAAAACGCAAGTCATTGACTTAAAGAACGCCCACGTCTGTCCGGGGCTTATCGACGGTCATGTGCATTTTGAGTCAAGCATGGTGACGCTCACGGAGTTTGCGAAGCAGTCCATGATCCACGGGACAACCGGCATCGTGATAGACCCGCATGAGATAGCCAATATTCTTGGGGCAAGAGGCATAAGGCTCGTGCTTCGCGAGGCTAAAGGGCTCCCTCTGGATGTATTTGTTACGTTGTCATCCTGTGTCCCGTCAGGCCCTCTTGAGACATCAGGGGCAAAACTCAATTTAAAGGAAATCAGGAAATTCCTTGATACGAAATTCGTAGTTGGGCTTGGAGAGGTTATGGATTACCCTGCTGTCCTGAGGGGGGAGACGAAAAAGCTTGCGATGATCTCTGCTGCAATTGAGCGAAAACTCGTTGTTGACGGGCACTGTCCCGGAATGAGAGGAAAAGAACTGTTCGGCTACATGAGCGCCGGGATTTCAACAGACCACGAATCCGTGACATACGAAGAGGCGCTTGAAAAAGCCCGTCTTGGCATGAAAATAATGCTGCGGGAAGGCTCTGCTGCAAAGTGTATGGAAGATTTCATCCCGCGCCTGCTGAAAGATGGGATATCGCTTGAGAACTTTTTCTTCGCTACGGATGACAAGCATCCTGCAGACCTGATGGCAGGACACATGGACGCATTGGTAAGGAAAGCTATCAAATTGGGAGTCGAGCCTGTACAGGCTGTCTCAATGGCTACGCTCAACGCGGCGCGCCATTACAGGATAGACCAGCTTGTGGGTTCGATAAGCATAGGCAGGCGGGCGAATCTTGTGATACTGGACGACCTGGAAGATTTCAGGATAAGGAACGTGATAATCCGCGGAGAGATGGAACCGAAAACAACAGGGATGAAATATCCGAAATATGTTTTCAGGACAGTGAAGTATAAAAAAATAATGCCGGATGACCTGATGATCAGGTCTGAAATAAAGATGGTATCGGCAAACATAATAGAGATCGTTCCGGGAAAACTTATCACGGGGAATAGTGTGGAGGAATTAAGAACTGATGGGCATATCGTGGTTCCCGACAAAGAACGCGACATACTTTCCATAGCTATCATCGAGCGGCATGGAAAGAACGGGAATATCGGCAGGGGTTTCGTGAGAGGATTTGACCTGAAAGAGGGTGCTGTGGGTCAGAGCATTGCTCACGATTCGCATAATGTCATTGTTGTGGGTACGAATTTTGAGGATATGGCACTTTGCGCGAACAAGATAAGAGAGATGCAGGGCGGGATAGTGGTTGCAAAAGATAAGATAATTGGTCACCTGCCGCTGCCTTTTGCCGGGATACTCAGTACAGAGAGCGCTTACGATGTGGATAAAAAATTAAGAGAGCTTCATGCGGCAATAAAAAAGATGGGATGCAGACTTGAGGCGCCGTTCATCCAGATGTCTTTCCTGGCGCTGCCGGTGATACCGGCGCTGAAGATAACGGATATGGGGCTGGTGGATGTTGAGAGAGGGAAGATAGTTGAGGCTGTAGCCACGGAGACGCAGAGGCACAGAGCGAAGAAATAAAGAATATTTCTGGAGTTTGCGCCGCATTTTTTCTAAAAATCAGATAAAAAAATGTCTCCGTATCTCGGTGCCTCTGTGGCAAAAAATTCAATATGTTCACTCTTCTTCATTCAAAATTCTACAGAAATCTGACAAGCGGCTTTGACAGGTGCCTTCTTGCAGAGGGAGGAACTTCATAGAACCCGGTAGAAATGTTCCTCTTTATTGTTTCATCAACCTGTTCTTTTGCAGTCGCCCCGCATTTCTCGCACCTATAGCCCTGCCCTCTGCCAACGGATTTCATTCGCTTTCCGCAGCAAAGCGGATTTCGCATCTCGTGGAAATCAAGTGACCTTATCCTGATCTTTTCAAGGTTAAGCGTTCCGTCCTTCACGCTCCCGTACACAGTGACCTGATCTCCGGGGCGAAGCTGCCTGATTATCCCCCGAAAGCTTTTTGTGGGCTCAAACGCGGCACATTCAATGGCTGCCGCGCCGTCTCCGATCTCGAAGATAACATGCCCGCCCTCTATGGTTTTTGGGGATTTGCTGACGTTTCCTTCCAGGATGTATGAACGGCAGTCCAGTACGTCGCTTATTTTTGCTTTCATCAGGTGCATATCTGTATTCTGGTTGGTCATGTAAACGATATGCCGTTCCACAGGTTCGCTCTTAACAAAGGAAAACGCGCGTCGCACTGCGCTAACACTTTTTCCCCTGATTCCAAAGAGGATGGGGTCGGGCGAGTGGGGCGCGAACACGATGCGCCTGTTCTCATAGTCCACGGTGTCCCATGTATCAGCCTGCGCTGCGGCTTCCCACACGGAATCCTCATCTATCGCCCGCGGCGTGCCCCACCGCTTTTTTTCCCTGTATGCGATCAACTCAAAAGTGTGATCAGGAAGACCCGTGAGCGCAAAACCCGCAGCGGCAAGGGCGCCAATAAGACCTCTTTTGTTCTTGAATCCCATGTGGTTTATCCCGTAGCGCGAAAGTAATTCCTCTGCCTCGCTGATCTCAAGCACATCCTGGACAGCCCTCATGGAAAACCGCGCGAGGTCTTTTTTCATATCCCCTGTGGCGTTCTCGATAAAGACCACTCCCGGATTGGTGTTCTCTGCGGAAAATTCAGCCATCTCTTCCACGAGGTCAATGACAATTTTCCTGACGGTTCCCGCCTCCCCGCTTCTATTTAGTTCGATGGGGATCGCAAGAGCTGCGTTCCCGCGCGTCTTGTAGATAATATTCGGGTTCAGGCGGACAAGGAGGGGGTATCCTTCGATCTTACCGAACGCTTTTAGTTTCTCGATAAGCACGGCTGCAAGGTATGTTGTGCACATCCCTTCCTTTGAATCCGTGTCATCAAGCCCGATTATCATTTGTATCCAGTGTTATCTATCTGGATGATAAAGCTTGGCAGCATCGAGGGTAAGACCGTTTCAATTTGTGTTGGCGCTTATCCTGTAACTCGATATTTCAAAGCAGATGATTTGTTGTTGTCATTTTGTTTTTACATATTGAATTAATCGCAAAAGTGCTAATGGTCCACCATAGTCATATCTATCGAGTCTTTTTCCATGTAAATTATGCGTTTTCAGAGTTAAGATATTAGTAATCTCAAATTCTTTATTCATTGTAGCCTGAGTTTGACAGGTAAATAATATGATAGTCCTCAGCATGTTTGTTATTGATGACATATCAAACAAAACTAAGGACATATGAGATAATCCCTAATGAGAATATATGCTTTCCGATTGGAACCA
>CABMHZ010000064.1 GCA_902386115.1 uncultured archaeon
GCTCCTATCTCAACGCCTTTCACTGCTCCGATACTCATCAATGCCTTTGCAAGCCCGGCGCTCAACTTATCGAAAACCGGCTCGCCCACTCCTGCAGGGACACCAATGCCTATTATCTCAACTATCCCTCCAAGGCTATCGCCTTCGCTTCTTGCGGCGTGTATCATGGCTTCCATTTCTACTGCTGATTCCGGGTCGGCGCACCTGACCGGGTTTTTTTCCGTGTTATCGCGCATATCCTGGATGCTTGCGTTTTTTGCCCGGATGCCCCCGAGCTCCACGACATGACCGAGAATTTCAATATCATGAAGTTCCAGTATCTTTTTTGCAACTGCGCCGGCTGCGACCCTTCCAATGGTCTCGCGCGCAGACGACCTGCCCCCGCCGCGCCAGTCCCGGAAGCCGTATTTCATCTCATACGTCAGGTCCGCATGTCCCGGACGGGGAGTATTGCGCAGCGCTTCGTATTTACTCGAATCTACATCCATATTCCTGACCAGAATGGATATGGGCGCGCCGGTCGTTTTTCCGGAGAATACCCCTGATAGGATCTCTGCCGTATCTTCTTCCTTTCTTTGGGTGGTTATATCGCTCTGACCAGGACGGCGCCGGTCCAGTTCTTTTTGGATATCCGCTTCATCAAGAGCCAGACCTGCCGGGCAGCCATCGATAACAACGCCCACAGCAGAACCGTGGCTCTCGCCCCAGGTTGTTATCCGAAAAAGTGTGCCAAAGGTATTTCCAGACATGGGGTGTTATTTTGTCTGAGCGTTTATATAACTTCTTTGAATAAGAAAAAAACGACAGGTTGGTGGCAAAAAAATAAAAAAAGAAGATTGGGATTATATTTGCATCCCAAGATATTTAGGTACGAACAGGATAACGAAATATATCGCCAT
Organism: uncultured archaeon; assembly: GCA_902386115.1. GTDB lineage: Archaea > Halobacteriota > Methanosarcinia > Methanosarcinales > Methanoperedenaceae > Methanoperedens. The sequence goes on from CABMHZ010000064.1 coordinate 900, forward strand.
TGTTACAAGACCAAGTGGCACTCCAAGTCTTGCCCATTCTTTGCTCGTGATACCAAGTTTCCCTGCTGAAATGATGTTCGGGATATTTCCAGGTATGAGCATTCCTCCTGCTATTAAAAGTCCCATAAGTGCAGCTTTTATCTGAATTGGTTGGAAGCTCGGGCCTATTTCGGCTGCTGTCAGGGTGGCATTATCGAGGATTGCCGAGACCATATTGATCCAGTATAGCGCTTCAGAAGGCATTTTTGCGATATATTCAAAGATAATAGGCTTGAATCCATCACCGAGGAACACAAGAGCCATAATGAATACATAGACTTTAACGGCTCTCATCACAACATCTTTTACAGTTTCCTTATAATCTTCAGCTTTCATTCCTGGGTCATTTGTATTGACTTTTCCGAGGAAGAACATCCCGACTATCCCGTAAGCGATGATGCCTGGAATAATATAGATTGCAAGGAGATCAATTAAATAAGTGAATGTCGCGTGATATGGTTCGCCTGAGAGTTTCTGGATAGCGATAGTCGATAGCGGCTCTCCGAGTGGTGTAAGTGCCGCTCCAAGACCTATTGAGAAACATGCAATTACAACAAGATCTACCTTCGATTTCCTTGTTAGAGGAAGGGCATTGACCATTTCAACAAGTATTATCGCAGCAAGGATCGCGGAAATAATACTGGATACAAGACCAAGGACTGCTATAAGGATAAATGCCATGAGCTTGAGTGAAAGCTTCTCTGCCATCCACCTGATCCCGCCGTGTATGGGTTTATGCCATTTGTAAATAATTAATCCCACTATCAAAACAACTTGAAAAATACCTATGGGGATATGAGCTGCATTTTGTATATAGACTGGTGCGATCAATGCCTCTTCAATTATTGGCATTCTCCATCCAGTCTCTACTATCGCTCCCGTCAACGGATCGACCAGATGAACAAAACCCGATATTGTCAGAGCCAATACTCCGCATATGAACAGAAATACTTCCAGATTTTGCTCAATGATCTTTATCTTGAACGGTCCGATCAAGACAAGCAGGAATATTATAAAAAGTCCTATTGAAATTCCTAAATCAAGTGCCATTGTTATTCTTTTCCTCCTGTATCTATTTCAATTCCAGACCAGAATAAGCCTGAAAATGGTTTTTTCCTATTAACATCATCTCTTTTATAAGTTGTGGTTTTGATTACGGAAAAGAGATGTGCTTCTTACTCCAAATGCCGGGGCAGGAAAAACACACCCGTCGCCAACGCAAAAATCCCGAAAATACAACCTTTATTCCGGTGGATCAATAGGACTGAAAATCCGGAAGATTTTCAAAAAAAGAAAGAATGTGTGATGTGAAAATCACATCACTTCAAATATTTACTGGCCTTCCATGAACGGGCTCTTGACACCTGTCAATACTGCCATTACACGGACTCTGCCTGTGAGCTGGTCATCGACCTTTGCGCCCCATATAACTCTCTTTGTGTTCGGGACTTTGTCCATGATCAATTCACCGGTTACTGCGACCTCTTCGAGTGTCATGTCTTCGCCGCCCACGATGTGTATGAGCACGCCGTATGTGGCTGACATGTCCGAGATGTCAAGCAGCGGAACTGCAAGCGCCTGTGAGACAGCCTTTGTTACCCTGTCTTCTCCGTCGCCTTCGCCGATACCGATAGATGATACGCCGCCGCGCTCCATGACCGCGCGAAGATCTGCGTAGTCAAGGTTGATGAGCGATGGCTGTGTGATTGTCTCAGTAATGTTCTTTACGAATGCGCCGACAAGAGCGTTGGCAACTGCGAGTGCTTCTTTTAGCGGGAGATTTCCTGCTACTTCTCTCAACTTTGAGTTATCGATAACTATGGTCGAGTCGCAGCTCTCGGAAAGCGCCTGAATTGCTTCTCTTGCTTTCTCTCTTCTGAACTGTTCGATCTTGAATGGTATTGTTACACATGCAATCGTAAGTGCTCCGATCTCTCTTGTGACCTCGGAAACTACAGGTATTGCGCCTGTACCAGTTCCTCCGCCCAATCCGGCTACAAGGAAGACAAGATTTGTCCCGTCTAATTCTGTTTTCAATTCTGCAAGGTTCTCTTTGGTCGCCTGGGCGCCCATCTCCGGGTATCCGCCGCATCCATGCCCCTTGCATAATTTCTCACCGAGCAAGATCAATTTATCTGCTTTTGTCATTGTACTCAGGTGATTGACATCAGTATTAGCTGCAATTATCCTTCCACCAGCCATGCCTTTATCTGCTATCCAAGTCGTTATATTGCATCCTGCACCACCGAGCCCGACTACGGCCACAGATGGTTTTGATGATTTTACCAACTCTGCTAACTTTTCGTTAACCATATTTATTAGCCTCCTTGATCAAAATTGTGGCTACTATCCTTACACCTTTTAAGTATATAGATATTATTGATGAACCGCGCTCGAAGCCTCACTTATTTCTGTTTTGGAGGCCAGTTTTTCTCCATCCATCCGGGGATGCGTCCTGAGTCAGGAGGACCTATCATCACCCGAAGTCCTGTCGCATCCTCCACATCTCCCTGGAGCCTTGCTGCAAGACCCGGAAGGATCAGTGTGCCGTGACTGGTTTTTTCTTTGAGATCAAAATTTGCCTTCGCGAAAGTATCATTGATCTTGGCTGCCGTAAGCTGCCCGCCAGCCACCGCTGCCTCGACGCCGATGCCGTCAGTATCCACTGATGCAAGATAGCAGTTTATTTTGTTAGACGAGAGGTCGCTCTCTACAGTATAATATGTAAGGGCGAAATTTGTCGTGACGATCACCGGAGAATCCTTTGTCGGCGTGCCTACCTGATTCACGCCCGGCGCGACTTTTACAGGTGTCCTGGGATCAGTATAAATGGTATCCCGCAGATGCACCTCAGGAAGCATTGCATACGGCTCGAGGCTGTGCAGGATCATTACGTCGGCATACCTCACGATGAAAACCGATGCAAGTACTGTTTCCCAGTATGAGGCTGTGACTGCATCCTTATAAACAAGCCATGCATTCAAAGGAACTGACATGATAGGAAATGCAATGTCTTTCTGTCCTTCCTTTATCCCGGCACGGCGAAGCTTGACGAAACGCTCGAAGCTCTCTTTCAACTGCTTTCCCTGCGGGTAAGTTCCAGGGTCGAGCACAAGGTCTTTTATTCCCATCTCCTGGAACGTAGCTCCAATGGATTTGAGTTTATCCAGGTCAGGCGAGAACAGGACAACAGGGACTTTGTAGCTTTGCGCAAGTTCTGCAACGTCTCCCCAGTTATTCTCTGTTGCAGCATAGAGCAGCGGTCTTCTGTCCTTCACTATTTCAAGCGCAGCCCGAAGAGCTGCAGGGTCAAAGGAACACAGCACAAGAGGAAGTTTTGTGGTTTCCGCTACCTTTTTTACGGCGCCTGCAAACTTGAGAGGGTCGCCTGAAACGCATCTAACCGCCACCATGTCCACTTTCAGGAATTTTCCAACATAGAATTTCCTGAAGTTCGATATCTTATTCACCCTTTCGACAAGTTCCTGTTCAGGCATAGTATCCCATACATCATAAGCAAATGCCGTGGGGTTAAAGAAGGTCAATTGATGACGGTAGATAACATCATCACCGCCGATATTTTTTGCATTTTCTCCTATGCCTATTGTGACCTGGCGTATCTCAGGAGCAAGTAATGTCTGGAGTTCAATGTACTTTTTCTTGAACTCATCCTTCAGGATGGGAGGGCAATTTTCAAGCTTCTTTGACCTGTCGATAAGGTGAGCCGCAAACGCCATGCATGTTGCATCGCCGCATTCTGCGCAGTTTATCTGGGGCAGGTACTTATAGACCTGGAGCGGACTGTTGAGTTTCATTATACCACCGCCGATACCCAGTTGTCGATATTTACCTGTTCCGTTTCCTTTAAGCCATAAAGCGTCTGGGTTATCTCCTTTAGCACTTGGACTGCGGTGGGCGACATCATCATAAATAGATCGTTACCCGCAAGTGATAATGTCAGTCCTGTAACAATCTCCCATATCGGACCCCTGTACTCGCGCGGTCCCCAATCCGAATCTTCCTTGAGTGGAGATGAAATCATCCATGCCTCACGTGCTCCCCATGCATTCGTTGTGCCGCTTGACATGGGGAAATTCAGTTCGGTATCGCCAGTAAGACCTGCGAGCCTTATCCTTTCCATGTTGGTGTAAGCATAATCAAGCCCGTATCCCAGCGCCGCCGTGGTAGGGTCCATTATGATATTTTCCCGCGCCACTCCGCACTGCTTCATCAATTTCCGGTTCAATTCCTTCTGCGCGTTAATTTCAAGCTGTGTCCATGAGAGCACGACATGGTTGTATTTCTTGGCTGCTTCAGCGATGCGCGCATAATCAAGGTTCAGGCTTGCAGATGCAATCAGGCAGCGTTCGCCCTCTGCAACTTCGGCTGCTTTCTCAAGTACAGCTGGGTCTTTTTCCGGATTTCCGGAGCCGCCGATAACGATCGGCACGTCCACTGCCTGGAGGACTTCCTCAACTGTCTTTGCTGCATCTTTTGGCGAGGTGTCCTTGATGTTGGGGTCTGTACTGATAAGATGTATCGTGACCATGTCTGCCCCGAAATCGCGCACAACTTTCTTCGCCCATTCGGCAGGACTGTTAATGACATCCTCGTAATTGGACTTGACCGCTTTTGCCATGTTTATGGGCATGTCGAAAACGTCCATCGTTATGTGGTTCCTGTGGGGCATGGGGCTGTCAAAATAATATGGAAGCGCATTCTCTCCTCCAATCGTCACCGTGCTCTTTCGGGATCCGCCGTCGGAGGATGTGGCTCCCAGAACAACTTCCTGGATGGGAGTTTTCCATTCCTCGTTCCTGGCTACACTGAACTTTGATTCTATCAGGTTACTGAGCCGGGCAGGCTTTTGCTGGACAGCAGCACCGGGCAACTGGTCGACAGGATAACCCAGGATCCTTGAAATATTCATCAGGTGGAAAGCTAATTGTACGGTCTCATGCCCCAGCGCATAAGCCATCTGTGGGTTAAGACCCATCTGACCAAGGTCGAGTTCCACATCGCCTTCTATTTTTACTCCTTCGAGAGCCTCGATATCAAGGCTACCGAACAGGCTTCCAAGCTCGGAGAGTTTGATCTTTTTTGTCATTTTAAATCCCATTTACCATTATTAATCGTCCATCATAGAAAGTTGCTACATATATATTTTTAGATAAACCCCGATAACTATAATTAATAGAAAGATATTTCTGGCTATAAGCGAATATTTTACTTCTGGTTAGAAAAAATGGATAAAAAAAGCCCCTTCTTCACAGCAACGATCGCGTCGATATTGTTTCTTACCGTTCTGATAATATTAAAATATTTTCTACTGTTCCCCAATACGAGTGCAGGCGGAGAACTAAAAGGGGAATTACCGGGTGCAATAATTGGCACGGTCATTTTCTGGCTTGTCATTTTCGTTGTTCATCAATATCTTAAGCGCAGATTTTCCGATTGAGTTTCATATCACTTTTTTCGATAATTAAATCTTTATCCTGAAAAATCTATGACTTAGTATGCGAATAGGGATAATTCTCCATGGACCTGAGATAGTGGATGAAGGGGGAGCAAAGAGGATAATCGAGATATTAAGAACTGAACATGATATCATCGCAAAGCTTGGTGGTACCATGGGACGAACAGCAGTGCTTGATGCAGGGCTTGAAGATATCATAGATATTTCGGAGGGGATGACGCCCAGCCAGACCATAAACGCATTAAAGGGGCGTATCGACCTTGCAGTTCTTCTTAATCATGGTAAAACACCGGATACCGGAGAGCAATTCGGATGCATCGTGGCATCGAGACTGGATTTATCAATGCCGTTCATCCACATAGAGCGCCCTGACGGGGAAGGCAGGATTATCTACTATGACAACCGGTCAAAGCGGTGCGCGGAATATATCAGGAAAGTCCTTATGAAGCACGGTAATTACAACATCCCAATCGAAAAGCACAGTCCTTTGCCACTGAATGTAGAACATGAAGGGGACAGGGTCATACGAAGGGTTTTGGGAGCACTTCCCGGAGAGAACATCAGGGTGGACGGAATTGTTATCGGACATGTCACATCAGCACAGCCCGAGATCGTATGCGTGGACGGAAGGGTTTCGGAGCTAAGAGGTGGAATGATAAAACAACACGGTCTTGAGAAACTCAATAACAGGAATATCGATCTTTTCACGGCAAAGGTGAAGACCGGGAATATAAGGAGAAGCAAACACGAACCCAGGATCAAAACGGTAAAGTCTCATCCAGCCGGAGTTGCCATTATTGACCATTGCGCAGAATCCACTTTCGACCTTGTAAAGGATGCAGGCATGGTAATAACGGTTGGGGACGACACAACCGCAATAGCCGCCGATATACTGGCACGCCTTGGCATACCCATAATCGGGATAACGGACGGAGACCTGGATTGCATACTTGAAGATACAACCGTGGCAGAAGGGTCAGTCATCATCCGTGTAAGGGAAGGATTTGACGATATCGTAGGAAAGGAAGTGTTTGAGAAAATTTTTAAACGTGAAGCCCAGATCCAGATTCAGGAAAAAAGTAACCTGCTTGCAAGAATAATCGGACTGGCTAAAAAAAATATAATTGAAATAAAATACTATTAATAAAAAAATTGAAAAAAGTATAACTTTAGACCAATGCTGCAGTTATACCCGATATGCCTGACTGAATGATAATGGCGGTTGTGATTGTTACTCCAGCCATCGCAAGTGCAGCAGCGACATTCCCTTTCCCGAGTTCCTCAAATAGAGGGATTTTAGGAGTCAGTTTATCGATTACTTTCAGCGCAATATAGATAGCAATTATTGCAAATATAATACCAAATATCAGTTGAACAATGCTTGCTGCTAAAGCAATAAAATCTCCGTTTATAGATTTTGATAACCCTGAGGACAGCCCGGCAATGCCTGACTGTACCACGATACCTATAGCAATAAATATTGATGCGATAAGAATGCCCGCCGCAACATTGCCTTTAGCCAATTCCTTTTGTTCATCCATTTTAGTTATTTTTCCAAATACCGAAAAACCAATATACAATGCAACCACTGCAAGTATGATGGCTATAACTAATTGAATTAATCCCGTTCCTAAATTTACTAAACTTACCATATTTTCACCTCACGCTTAAAAGCGCGAATCTATAATGGAGCAAGGGTAATATAAAATTATTGAAGGCTTACTCAATGGCTTTGAGTGCCTTGTTCGGGCATATTACAACACATCGCATACACAGATCACACTTTTCATGAACTATCCTGACCATCCCGTCAATGCGTTCTAATCCCCCGGCAGGGCATATGCTTTCACATTTTCCGCATTTTTTGCATCCGATAACTGTTATAAATCCGTCATTTGCCATTCATAAGTTATTTATTCTCACAGGTATAGATAGGTTTTGGACAAAATGTGCAAAACACACGATATTTATGCCAAGATCAATACCTGAAATGATACGTGGAGACTTCAAATGTGAGGATATAGCAAAATGCATTCTCGGTGTTAAGGATATAGATATTGATACTTATAAAACACTTGTTGCAAGAGGACCCATGACCGCAGAACGCCTTGGCGAGATACTGAGCAGGGAGAGAAGCACTGCATACAGATCGCTTCAGAATTTGATGGGATGCGGGCTGGTCCGCCGCGAAACAAGAACCATCAATTCAGGCGGTTACTATTATGAGTATATCGCGCTTGACCCTGCCAGGATGAAGGAAATGGTGCAGGGAAACATAGACCTGTGGTATAATAAAATGAAGAAGCTGGTTATGGATATCGACAAAGATATTATGAAATAGAGAAAACGCTGCGGTAGACTTCAACACATTTTTCCCTGAATTCTTTCTGGGAAAAACCAAGCATGGCTGCGGCGAACATGGCGCCGCCTGCACCTACTCCTTCCTTGACTTCGCCGCGCTCATACATTTGAAGCCCGGTGACCGCGCAATTGGCAAAACCGGGGTCAGCCGCAAATCCAGGGTAGCCCAGCAATTCCGTCATTTCCCTGAAATTCGCGCTTTTGTCGTCTGCAACATAACATGTTGTGGCTATGGAAACATCCCTTTTCAGACCAAGGGCTTTGATTATCGACAGTACAGAGACCATCTGTGTCCCGCCTGCAAGGATCGTTTTTTTCCCGAGCCCATCCACAAGCCCCGCCGCGGCAGCCATCATGGGGTCGCCCATGCATTCCACAGCGCGAAGAGGCTGGTTCTTCAGGCTGCCAAAAGCGATACCCGAAGCTTTCATACCTTCGTTCACCACGCGCTCTTTAATGCCAACCGGGTTGTCTGGAAAACTTGATGAAACCCTGCCGTCATAACCCAGCGCCCTCATCACACCCATGGCTGTTGTTGTGCCGCCAGGCACGCTCTCCCCGATTATCACAAGGTCGGATAGTTTAGAAAGCTTCCTTCCGAGGTCTGCCGACGTCCTGTAAATGTCGGCGGCATCGGTTACTGCACGTGTTTTCCTGATATCCTCTCCCGGATGCGCATTGAGGTCGATGAACGGCACCTTCGGTTTGACATTAAGACCTGCATTGATAAAAAGACACGGAATCCCCGTAAGAAGTATGGATGCCCTCGTCAGGACGGCAGGCGTTGGCGCGCCGGACGGGCACATTGCAGGTTCCGAAATACTGAAAACCCTGCCTGTCTCAACAAGTTCCGCATCCGCGGCAGGAGTATAATCAGTCATTTCCGGGGATTTTCCTGCTGCGGAAATCCCCGGTATCCTTGCTGTTCCCGTGTTCGCAAGGATGCAGAGGAACAGGGGTTTTTCGGGACTGATATCCGGATACGGCTCTACCCACATATCCTACAGTGCGGTTGATGCTTCGATATGTATGGATGTCGGTGTCTTTACGAGGTTCCCTATCTTTGCGCCGACCAGGTTGGCGATCCCCTTCTCAGATGCGATATCAACTATTCTCTGTGTTATCACGCCGTCGAACACAACGCTCGTGATATTTCCGTTCACGTCCTTCAGGGCAGTAGCGAGGTCACGCACCGGCACTTCCTGGACGATATTATTGCTTTCATCGAGCATGCGCGCGCTGAGGCTCCCGCTCAGTTGATTTATGTGTTCCTGGAAAACATTCTGTTTTGCTTCTTCCTTCGGTTGTTCGATTATCTTCGGTTTTACAGGTTCGACCGGCTGCTCAATTTGTTCGGGTTCATTTCTTTCCGGTTCAAATTCAAGTTCCTGAGGAGCTGGCTGTTCGCTCTTCCCGCCCATCTTTTTGCGCGCCGCGTCCATTATCGCAAATCTTCTCTTCTTGCTGACCTGATAGTAATCAAATGCCTGTTCCACAGGTATCTTCTGCCTCAGGGATTTCAAAATCTCTTTCTGGACGAGTTCTTCAACGCCTTTTCCATCAGGCGCGCGGGCAATGAAATCTATGTCAGCCACCTGGAGCAGTTCCTTGATAATCAGTTCTCCTCCCCTGTCGCCGTCGGTGAAAGCAGTAACGGTCTTTTTCTTGCACAGGTCTGCCACTGGCTGGGGGACGTTCGTTCCGCCCACGGCAATTGCGTTCTTAATGCCATACCTCAGGAGGTTGAGCACATCAGCCCTTCCTTCCACCACGATAATAGCATCCGAATCAACAACATTGGGACCCATCGGGATATTATCCTTCCCGTAATTCATGATCTCTTCGATCCTCAACGATTGCCTCACTTCGTCCGTTATTTCCTGGCTCTCAGGCAGCATCTCGTCGAACATCTCGGACATTATCTGTTTTGCACGGTCTATCACTTTCTTTCGTTTTGATGACCTGACGTCCTCTATCTTTGCAATGCCGATGTTCGCTATGCATGGACCTATCCGGTCTATGGTCTCAAGGCTTGCTGCAAGAACCGCGGTTTCAACCTTGTCCAGGCTTGATGGGATATCTATGGTACCAAGTGATTTCCCCATGTTGGACTTGATATTTACTTCAAGCCTCCCGATCCTTCCGCTTTTTTGCAGTTCCCTGAGGTCAAGGTCAGCCCCGATCAAGCCTTCTGTTTGTCCGAAAATGGCTCCGATGACATCAGGGCGCTCAATAACTCCATCTGCTTTTATTTTAGCATGAATAATATATTTTGTTGTATCTGAATTTTGCATATTGTACCCTCCCTCAGAATAGCAGTTAGAAATAGTTCCGTTATTGGGTAAGGCTAAGTCTGACGTTTCTTTTCTATACTAATACCAATTCATTAGTATTTGCCTTCATTCTTACTATCCCAAACAGGTAATTATCAACATTTATGTATCGGCTCACGGTTCAAAGCCGCAAAGCCAGAGTGATTGTGAATATCTAACTACTTTTCTATGGATGATTATCTGCATAAATGATGTTCTATATTCATATATGCATATCTAACTAAATGTATGAATACCTTTAAAAACGTTGTGGTTTAAAATATTTTTGGGGTTTTATAATTCTTACTCAGTTCCATAAAGATCGTACCTGAGTTTCCCGATATACCTGTTCAGGCTTTCGATATCCTTGATCCTCTTTTTCACAAGGAAACCCAACCTTGCCCTGATATCCGTATCCGGCACGATACCGTAAGCATGAAGATATTCAATTATCTTGCGGGCTGCCGTACCGCCTTTCCTGTCCCAGTCAGTCAAAAGAACTATGTCTTTCCCGCACACGGATAATTGCTCTGTGAAATCAAGAAGGGGCTGCTGCGAAGACAATTTGATTTCTCCTCTTATTCCCAGTGACCGCAGGGATTCCACATCCCTGCGACCTTCAACTATGATTATCGCCCCCGAATCTGAAAGTGCCTTAAGTTCCAGGATAAGTTCTTCCAGCTTTTCGAGACGTTCAATATCCTCAAGAGTTCTGATGTTCATTTTCCGTTCAGGATTTTAAGAATCTCAGGCATCTGCGCGCCA
>CABMHZ010000065.1 GCA_902386115.1 uncultured archaeon
CACCATCGCGCCCACAGGAACGATAAGCATCATCGCCGGTTGCTCAAGCGGGATCGAGCCCCTGTTCGCGATATCTTTCGTGCGAAACGTCATGGAAGGAACGAGACTGCTTGAGGTGAACCCGTACTTTGAGGCAGTTGCACGGGAGCGCGGGTTCTACAGCGAGGAGCTGATGATGAAAATCGCAAAGCACGGGACGCTCGCAGGAATCGATGAAGTGCCGGATGACGTAAAGCGCGTGTTCGTTACTGCCTTTGACGTGGCGCCGGAGTTTCACATAAGGATGCAGGCTGCGTTCCAGAAGCATTGCGACAATGCGGTCTCAAAGACCATCAATTTCCCGAATGACGTAGATATCAAGGAAGTGGAGAAGGCATACATGCTTGCATATGAATTGAAATGCAAGGGCGTCACGGTTTACAGGTACGGAAGTAAAACGCACCAGGTGCTTTACCTTGGTGATTCTGTGGATAAATTCGTGTCTGCGGATGATGAATATGCGGGAGGGTGCCCGGCTTACGTGTGCCCGGTGTGAACATTATGATAAGCGAGCAATTGAACCGGAAAAGGATTTGATCAATGTTGAGTTCAAAGTTGAATAAACCAATATTGCTGATCGTGTTTCTATTGATATTATCAGGTATTTTTTTAGAAAATACCCGCGCTGCAAGTGATAAAACCTCGATGGATGTCAGATCACGCATGCTAAATGGCGAGAATGTTCCTGTAATAATCATCCTGAAAGACCCGGCTTCCGTGAAAAACCTCTCAAAAGAAAATGCAGTCTCTGAACTTAAAAGCCGCGCATCAACAAGCCAGAAGGCTCTTGACGGTTTGTTGAAAGAAGAAAAAAGCAGGGGGAAAGCCGACAGGATAAAGCATTTCTGGATCGTGAATGCCATAGCTGCCAAAGCTTCGCCAGAACTTATAGAGAAGCTTTCCACACGCGATGACGTTGAGAGAATAGAGCTTGATGCGCAACTTCGCATTGTAGACAATTTTTCCGCGCAGGTTTCCCAGGGACAGATCGATAATGCGACTCCTGATATAAAACGCATAAACACTACAGAGGTATGGGAACTCGGAATTGACGGCACCGGGATCAACGTTTCGGTGATAGATACGGGGATCAATGCCTCGCATCCTGATATTGCGGGGAGGGTCATAAAATGGGTGGATTATGTGGGTAATTTGAGTTCTCCCTACGACGACGAAGGTCATGGAACCCATGTTGCAGGAACTGTAGGAGGGAACGGGAACGGTGGGATAACTACTGGTGTGGCTCCGAATGTGAGTTTGTTCGGGGTGAAGGTGCTTGATGCGTCAGGCAACGGCCTTGAAGATAACGTGATACTTGGAATAGAATGGTCTGTCAGCAACGGAGCAAACGTGATCAGCATGAGCCTGGGCGGTGGTTTATCAAATGCATCTAATTGCGATGCAGATGACCCTGTTATGGCAACTGTAATAAACAATGCAGTAGCCTCCGGCGTAGTTGTCGTTGCAGCTGCTGGAAACGATAATCTCAGTGGTGTCTCCACACCTGCCTGCATCCAAAAATCAATAGCTGTAGGCGCAGTGGACAGCAGTGACATAATAGCATATTTTTCTAGCAGGGGCGCAGCTATGACCGATCACGGTGTTGTGGCACCAGGTGTTAGTATTACTTCATTGAATTATCTAACTAACGGTTATACGAATTTGATAAAGGGCTCTCCAGCATCAGGAACTTCCATGGCAACCCCGCACGTCTCAGGTACAGTCGCACTTATTTTGCAGGCTGCAAATAGACAGGGTACATCTCTCTCACCAGCCCAGATAAAAAATATTTTTAACAGCACTTCAATAGATCTGGGCGTTGCTGGAAACGATCCCATTTACGGCGCAGGACGAATAAATGTCTCTGCGGCAGTTCTCTCGATCGATACCGTGGGTCCATCTGTGGTAGCAAACCCTACAGGTTATACTTCCGGGAACACAGCCGCTAAAAACGGCACGGCGATAATCCTGAATGCCACGATAACAGATGCAGTCTCGGGAGTAAAAAACGCAAGCGTAAATGTTTCATCCATAAACGCCTCCCTTACCAATATTTCCCTTTCCAATTCAACGGGATTCTGGACAAATAACAGTGTAATTGTAAATGCCCCGGATGGAATATACTATCTTAATGTCACAGCTTACGACAACATGAGTTATGTAAACAACGGCATCCACCTATCCGTAATTGTAGATAACACACCGCCCATTGTTTACATCAACCAGCCATCATACCAGCGGGGAAGTGCCGTAAACAACGGCAGTATCATTGAGTTCAATGTTTCTGCCGATGACCCTGTGATCAACAATAGTTCGGCAGGTCTGAAAAATGCCTCTGTGAATGCATCCGCGATAAACAACACAGGCACAATAATACTCAGCAACTATTCCGGGTTCTGGAAGGGGAATGCAACATTTGATAAATTCGCAACTGACGGAAATTATTCCCTGAATGTGACTTTCTTTGATTATGCAGAGAACATAAACAACACTGCCCAGGTCAATATTTCCATAGACAATACTCCTCCCTCGGTGACGGATGTTTTGCTGTCATCCCAATTGGTAAACGTTACGGGCTTTACAAACGTCTCGGCAAACATTACATCGCTTGATACAGTATCCCGGGTGAATGAAAGTGAAGTATTTGCAAGAGTAACATATCCGAACGGCACTTCAATAAATTATCCCATGAACGCAGCCGGCGGCAGTTTATTCTATTATAATTTCACCGATACGGCGCAGTACGGTCGTTTCAATGTGACCATACTTGCTAACGATACCACAGGGAACACTAACAGCACCCGGACAATACAATTTGTTACTGCATTCATTACAAATATTGAAAACGTATTCCAGGGAAATAATTTAACGGTTGTAAACGCTCCTCTTTCCAATACCACCCTGTATTTGCTCACAAATAAAACAAGTGCCGGCGCAATAAATATTACTCAATCGCGGGTAAATTTGACATCACAGGCAATGACTATCACAAATCCGGGTGTCTATGTTCTTATAAACGCAAGTCCCGCCATAATAAGCAACCTGTCCTATGTTGTTATCAGTGTAAATTATACGGATGCAGAGGTAAGTTCTTATGTTGAGAGTTCACTCCGGTTATACAGGTGGAATACGACCTCATCTTCGTGGGACAGGCTATCGGGTGCAGGTTCGTACCCATACGTGAACGATGCAGGTGTTGATATTGTTAATAATTTCGTATGGGCTAACCTGACCGGTCTCTCCGAGTTTGCACTGTCAGGTGAATTGTATGTTCCGCCGCAACAAACGACCATCTCCGGCAGCGGGGGTGGCGGCGGTGCAGGTGTAAGTGGCGGTGGTGGTGGAGGCGGTGGCGGAACCTCAGGTGAGAACTTCACCAACATCATTGTAAAAGAAAAATATTACATGTACATTTCTAAGGACATGGTCACTTCATACGCATTCAAAAACGACACCAATCCGGTGATCTATGTCAATATCACAGGCAATACCAGCCTGGGAGACACCGTTACCCAGATCGAAGTGCTAAGAGCCACTTCAACCCTTGTAACGAATGCTGCACCCGGCACTGTTTATCAGAATATCAATATCTGGGTCGGATCTGCCGGTGTTGCTGTCCCGAAGAACATCAAAGTAGCCGTCATCAGGTTCAGGGTGGAGAAATCATGGCTTCAGAGGAATGGCATTTCAGGCAGCGGCATCAGGATGGTCAGATGGAATAAAAC
>CABMHZ010000066.1 GCA_902386115.1 uncultured archaeon
ACAATGCATAGACATTTTTCGGGTTGATTTCAAGAGCTTTATTGAAAGCTTCCAGCGCCTCTTCATTTCTGTTGAAACTTAATAGCGCAACACCTTTATTTGATAATGCATAATCATCATTCGGATTTATTTCAAGAGCTTTGATAAAAACTTCCAGTGCCTCGTCATGTCTACCGAGATTTCCTAATGCAACACCTTTCCTTGACAATGCAGAGTCATTCTTTGGATTAATTTCAATAGCCTTATTTAAAGCTTCTAATGCTTCATCAAATTTTTCTTCAGAAATCAATAGATTTCCCTCGTACAGTGGGATCTTGCTCTCTAATTCTATATCTCTGATTTGAGATGCAGTCTCCTTCAGTTTCATGATTTCATATGCAGCCTCTTCACGTTCTCCTAATTCTATTAGCTTAGGCGTAAGTTTAAGAAGAGCTTCAGTTTTAAACTCAGGAGATAAGGTTTCAGCTACATAGCAGAGTTCTTTCAGTACCTTTTTTTCTCCCGCTTCAAGAAGCTTAAATTTCATTTTGAAAATCTCATTCCTTTCTTCCGGCGTGTACCAGTACTGCAAAAATTCCAAAAGAATAGACACCCTCTTTTTTCCTAAAGGCTGCCTCATCTCCCTCCACAGCCTGAAAAGCCTCTCCCTCACTTCATATTTGGTATATCTTCCCATCGGTCTTGAGATGACATATCCATCAGTTTCCAGTCTTCGAAGCTGGGTTGTGACTGTAGGAAGGTCTAATCTTGTTTCCTTTGAAAGTTGCTTGGGTGTAATTGGCGCCCTGGCGGAAATTACAGCATCAAATATTCTCCTTTTTTGCCCCGTCAAAAGCTGAAATATCTCCTGGTAATATGGTGTATGTTCGTCGATAATCTTGAAAAAAGCGCTCTCGATATTTTCAAGTTCTCCTCTTGTGATCATCTCATAAAATAGTATTACAAGCCTGGGACTCCCACCAGTAAGATGCGCCATTCCGTGAATTTTAGCTTCATATTTTTCAAATTCATCAAGAAATTTCGTGTTATTCTCTGCTTTAGCAATTTTTTGGATCAGATCTTCTATCTCATCTAATGAAAACTCACTCAGGTGATGGATTTCGAAGAAATTATAGAACGGTTCATCATGTTCAGATATACCAGGGAATATCAACGGTGCCGATGCCACAACTGAAAAAAAATCATATTTTTGAAATATCGATCTTAATTTCTGAAGTTCTTTTAATTCTAACTGCTTGAACAATTCGTGCAGGTTTTCAATAAAAATAATGTATCTTTTACCATCCCTTTTGGAAATGAGCTTAAGTTTTTCAATAGATGCATGAAGTATATCATCTTCTTTAGCAAGTGACAGGATATCTTTAGTATCTTCCTTTTTTTCTTCCAAAATCCTTAAAAAGAAATCCGATGCCCTGTAAACTGAATATTCTTCTTCCCGCAATTTTATTGGAACGAGAATTGACCCAAGTTTATTCTTGATCTCATGATATAATAAGACCAAAAAATGAGATTTTCCGATCCCTCTAGGACCAACTATTAAAACAAATCTTGGGGTTTTTTTCCGTGCTGCGTCCTCGATTTCTTTGAAAACGCTTTTGAGAAGTTTCTCCCTGCCCACAAAGAGTTTTCTCAGGATAGCTTCATCCATGTTTTCGGGTGAATACCTGTAAAGGATAATATTACTCGCTGTCGCCATAGTACACCCTCCACCAATCCCTGAGCATCTTGGAATAGAACTTGAGACCTTTTTCAGGGTCATGCTCTATATAGAAGTCATTGCTAAGGTCTGCTATCAGATCCATGAATTTTTCATGATCATCTATTTGTGTTTCATTCTTAAAAATACCAAAAGCCAGACTGACTGGATAATATTCTACACTGCATACCTTTTTCAATATTGCCTTTGCAGCCTTTTCTTCCATGCTCTGGTAGAAAATTCGAAGCCTTTGGGAATAATGCTCAAAATAATACTTCCCTTCGTTCCCAAGTATTCGGTGATTATATACCTTTTCTATCAATTCCTCATTGATTTCTCCACCTCTTGAAACTTTTTCCTCCTTGATGGCGCTAAGCATTACAGCAATAAAGTATGGTATGTAGGCTTCACCAATGCAGCCGAGTATTTTTTCACCGATCGCTGCCTCATACTCCCACCCTTCTTCCCTGAAAACCTTAGCGATCACTTCCAGAGCTAAATATTTTTCGAAACCACCTCTCTTGATCCTTTTAAAATCGTTAATAACATTGACCCCACCGGCACTGCGTACTACATTGTCAATACTTACAGAACCTCCAACGATAAATCTAAGGTTTTTAGAAACCTGCCTCAACTTCCTGAACCAGTGCAAGAACCTTTCCGCCTCTTTTGGTTCCATATTCTTAAGAGCCACGGGAAATTCATCAATAATGAAGTAAATGTTTGATTCGATCTCGTTAATTATCTCAAATATCTGTCTTGACTTTCCCATCCAATCATCTTTTAAATCAGTTTCTATCCCACTCCTGAGTTTTGCCCTGCCTACTGGTGTTTCAATCTCCTCTATGCTATCTTTTAACCACTGGAAACTGTTTTTGAGAACAGCCATTAGCTTGGTTTTTTTGCTGATTTTCTCATTTTCAACAAGAGCCATTACGATTTCAGATAAGAAACGCGAAGGAGAGTAAACATCCTCCACTTCAAGAAAAACACTGATATCATTACGGTTCGATAATTCCTCTATAACTCTTCTCATAACCGAGGTCTTTCCAAACCTCCGCGGTGCGATCAAAAGGACGCTGTCTTTTTTCAACGCTTCAAGTATCTGCGCGATCTCCTTTTCACGGTCAATAAAATCTTCCCCAATTGCCGGATTGCCTACTGGTAACATTATCTCACCTTTCGATACATAACAATATTGTTATATAACAATTTTGTTATATAAGGTTATCGTTTAACTCAATAGCACGAATTTACAACTTCCAGATTTTTATCATAATCCCAGCCACTTCCCGGTACTCAGTTCAAGTTTATGGAACACCCAATATCCAACCTTCCAATCTTGCCATTTTTAATTCATCATCTCTAAGGTTCGGATACAACCATGGGATTAAAGTGTTTGCCTTATCTTGTCTATAAAGCCAAGTAGAACATGCTTCGGCATCTTGTTCGTCTGTTTTTTCTTTTTCATTCACGAGTGCTGGATACATTTCAACCAACAGATGACCGCTGGAGGGAAAATCCCAGCCATCAAAAGGCCAGCAGAATAATTCGATGCCCCTATCTTTCAAATCATAAAGCAATTTAGTCAGATGTTGAATGCCATATAAAGATTGTAGCCCAACAGTTCCTATTCCGCCTATTTTATAAATTGGTTTAGTTTTAGGGCATCTCCTTTCTGTAAGCCTTTTTTCTTTTAAACGCGTGGTTTTTTCAAAAAATTTTGGATTAGTCACTTGATATTTGAAATTGGGCCCCCAAAAAGGACCCCCTGCTTTTATGTTCAATCTTTTACAAATAAAATCATTAGCAGCTAATGCCCATTCTCTGGGTTTATCATTAACAGGAGGTAATTCTTTCGTTCCATAGCATAATAAGTCTAAAAGTTGTCCCCATGTTATCCATCGGGTTTCAGTTACTACTTGATAAAAGCCATCAGGGAAGCTGTAGGAATGGTCGAATCCAAAAATAACTCTCTGATCATTATGCGTCGCATTAACCAATAATGATAATATTTCAAAACTTAGTGACTCTCGGGTATAGCATTTTGTTGTTCGCGGTTTTTCATTATCATTACAGATAATAGATAAGGCTATTGATTTCTTTTGAACATTTTTATACTTTGAACCGCTATAATCGGCAAAAGCGTAAATATCGAATATTTTCGACTTCATTACCCCGCCTTCTTCAAAATCCCCCTTGCCGCAATCACTCCCGTCGCCGACGCGTTCACGATATCCCTCGAAAGCCCCGCACCATCACCCGCAGCGAACAAATTCTTCACCGAACTCTCCATGTTCCTGTCAACAAGCACCTGCATCGAATAAAACTTCACCTCAGGCGCGTACAGGAGCGTGGAATCTGATGCCACACCCGGTATTATCTCGTTGAGCACCTCAAGCCCTTCCCTGATATCAGTAACAATGCGGTGAGGGAGAGCCATCGAAATATCCCCCGGCGTTACGTCCTTCAGGGTATTTATCACCGTATTCTTCACAAGCCTCACCTGCGTGCTGCGCCTTCCCCGTCGCAGGTCGCCCATCCTCTGGAGCACAGGTTTTCCTCCTCCTATCGTTGTGGCAAGTTTCGCAATGCTTCGCCCGTAGCGGACAGTGTTCTCTATAGGCTCCGTGAGTTCCACTCTCACAAGAAAAGCAAAATTCGTATTCTCTGATTCCATGTTCCTCATGGAGTGCCCGTTAGTTGCGATGAATCCCTCGTACTCTTCCTTTACAACGAAGCCGTGCTCGTTGGTACAGAATGTCCTTACAAAATCGTCATATGTCTTTGTCTGGATGTGGAACTTCGGGTCGCGGTTTATTTTCGTTATCGGGTCCATCACGATGGCGGGGACTTCCACTCTCACACCCACATCAATGGGTGCGTATTTCGCCCCTATATTATGCTTCTTTACTACCTCATCTATCCAGGTTGCACCTACCCTTCCCGGCGCGATTATCGTAAAACGCGACCGTATCTCTCTTCCGTCTTTTAATAATACTCCCACACACGTATTATCCTCGATTATCAGGTCATCCACTTTCGTGCCCAGAAGAAATTCAACCCCCCTGTCCTTCAGGTCTTTCTCAAAATTGCCAATTACTTTCGGGGCGTTATCAGACCCGATATGCCTTTGGGTTATCTCGATGAACCGCGCTCCCACAGCCGCAGCACGCCGCTTGAGCAGTTCGACCTCTTCCCCTTTCGGTATATACATCTGGTCAGGCGCGCCGTACCGCACGAACACTTTATCCACGTGGTCGACCAGTTCCCATGCATATTCGGAGTCCCCGGTCTGCTCGGCAAGGTCGCCGCCCACGTCTGGACGAAGGTTTAGCGTGCCGTCCGAATAAGTCCCTGCTCCTCCTACGCCGCACATGATATCGCACGGGTCGCAGTGCGTACATATTCCGCGCCGTTTCATCTTGCATTCGCGCTTATCGATATCCCGCCCCTGGTCGATAATGAGCGTATCAAGCCTTCCTGCAAGTTCGTCTGCCGCGAACATTCCGGCAGGACCTGCACCGACTATTATGACATCGTATTCTGCTTTCATGACAGGATCTCCGGCAGCCTGCCAGTGTCCCGCGCCATCTTTATCTCCCGGGCGATCCTGCGTCCCATGGACAGGTCTTCATCCACAAGATCGGAGTACGGGGAGCCTGATATGAACAGGTTTGTCCCTGCGACAATGCGCGCGGAGATCTCAAAGACCTTTAACTCAAGAGAATCGGTTACAACTGCCTCAAGGCAGAACGGACCGATCATTCCCCCGAACAATTCAAGCGATTTCTCAACTACCTTTTCCCCCATATCGAATATTCTCGGTAGCAGCGACTCTCTCACGATAAGCGGGATGTTTCCAGTAACCACGAAGGTGGGATATATTTCAGCCTCGGCAAGTTCAGTGGGCGAGCCAATCCTGAATATTTCATCTGCGTTTGATTCCACGCGCCTGTCGATGCCAAGGAGTTCAAGCGATCCTTTGCTCAGCGCGTAGCCGTCCTGCTTTATCGGCGAATAAAAATAATGCATGTAATATCGCGTTCCAAGCACGAATTCCTGTATCGTGTATTTCTCGGCAGGATTAATCCTTTTCTTGAAATCGGAATAATTCTTCACAACAAAGAAACCCATGCCGCCCTTCGCGCCGTAGTACTTCACCATCATGGGCGAATCGATATCTTCGGGATTTTTTATCTGCTTCGGCATCTTAATCCCTGCTGACTCAAGCCATTTTCTGCTCATGTCCCTGTCTGATTCCCACTCAAGCACCCTGCGGTTGCCGTACGTGGGGAGGTGAAGCTTCTGGAAATTTTCGGCTCCGAGATACTCCACGAATGAGCCGTGGGGGATGATTATGGCATTTTTTGCAGCAAGTTCCCTGGATTTTAAAAGGATATCCTTATAATTCTTCACGATGAAAAATTCATCGGGCTTGGCTTTCGGGAACGCGTCGTAGAACTTGGGGGGCGCGCCCATGCATATCCCTATCGTCATGAATCCCTCTTTCATTACCCCGTCAAAGAGCTGGAGGCTGCTGTGCGAGCAGACCGTGGTTATTGCCAGCTCGTCTTTATCGTAGCCATTTAAAATATTTAGGATCTCCTGTGTCTCTACCATTATGCACCTACTCAGTGCAATAGTTATATATTTTGCTGTGTTAATTAATCTTGTGGAAACCGGGTTTCTTGACAGGATCAGAATTCTCCAAGCGTCCTCTGGGCTTTTTCACCCGTAAGATCCGCTACCTTAACTCCCACTCTCCTGAGGGTGGAAGGATGTTCGGCAAGGAAGTCTTTTGCAAGTTCATGTGCCACTCTCCGTATGGTATCTGCATCATTTGCAGGAGCGCCGAGAGTATTGCTTTTAGTATGCGTCTTAAAATCCGTTGAGATCCCTATGAACGTGACTGACCTGAAACTTAATTTTCGCGATTCCAGTTTCCTGAAAACCTCTTCCGTTAGCTTATCAATTGTAGCAAGTATCACTTTGAGGTCTTTTGTATCTTCCTTCAATGTGGTTATCTTTCCTATCTGTTCTGTCCCTTCACGTTCCCGGACAGGTGAATCGTCTATACCCTGCGATGCCTGCTTCAGCCATGCGCCTTTTGCCTGTCCGAATTCGCATATCAGCGTCTCTGTTGATAGCGTTGACATGTCGCCTATAGTGTTTATTCCCAGTTCGTTCAGTCTTTCGCCTGTTTTTTTGCCTACTCCGATGAGGTCGGTGACTTTAAGCGGTTCCAGGAACTGCCTGATCTCTTCCGGTTTCACCACCGTTAACCCGTCAGGTTTCCTGAAATCAGAGGCTATCTTTGCAACAAGCTTATTCGGCGCGACACCTACTGAACACGTCAATCCCACATTCTGCCTGATGGCATCTTTTATCTTTGCTGCAAGCTTTTTTGCCTCATCAAAATCTGCAACTTTGCCCGTGATATCGCAGAATGCTTCATCAATGCTCTCCTGTTCCACTTTATCAGAAAATCCCCGCAGTATTTCCATTACCTCATCCGAGATGCTGCGGTAAAGCTCCATATTGACAGGTAGGAATACGGCGTCTGGATTCATCTTTTTAGCGCGGCTGATGGGTATTCCGGCTCTTATCCCGAATTTTCGCGCCTCGTAGTTGCTGGTGCTCACCGCGCCGCTGTCCCCTCCGCGACCTGAATATACACATATTACCACGGGTCTGCCTTTCAGTTCCGGGCGTTCTCTTTCTTCGCACTGGGCGAAAAAATAGTCCATATCCACATGGAGGATTATCCTGTTATCCGGCATTAATATTGAAGATTGGCTGGATGCAATATATAAAAGCATGGGGAAAGAGAGACCGTTTCAATTCGTGGTGGTAATTATGTCGATGTGCAACACAATATTTTAAAAATCTTCAAATTCGAATTTCCTTTCTTGTAAATTAGCAAGTTCAATTTGGTATTTATGCTTTTTTGCCCTGACATCTTTAAGAAAGCTATCTATATTTTTGTCATATTCCTTTCGGTATTTGGGGTCATTCACTATTATCAATGCGCATTTTGAAATTTCCCAAATATTAAAATGATTTTTAATTATATCTGGGTCAATTAAATGACCATAGTTTTTTTTCACTTCAGTAATTTTTTTGTCAAAAATGTAATATTGCCTCTCTGCTGATTCAGGAGTTTGAGTACCATGTGGATCATCTTCTGATACATCGTTCTTTAAAGTAGTTATTGCTTCTTCAAAAGGACTATATACTTTTTCTAATTTTTTTTCTATTGCAGCTATTTGTCTATCTTTTTTTAGTTCTCTAAAAGTTAAACGTGATATATAAGCATAATATCCTGTAATTATTGCTAAAACCACCGTAGACCAGGCTGTAACCACATTATAATCCATCATTTCATACTAATTGCAATGGACGAACATAAACTTATTCACATTCAGTTATCTAATCGGGTAGAAATAGAGCCGTTTACATTGACGGTCGATTATTGTATATGAGCCAAGACGGGAGCGCCCCCACTTCCGGGCGCGCCGCCAAGGTTCAGCAAAAAGCTGAGTACCTGCGGGGAGGGCGCGCCTACTAGTCTTGAACGGCCTCTCCAAAAAAGTTATTTATTTACTTTTTTGACTTATATGCAACCAAATATGCAAGAATTAACCCGATAATCAAATAAGCCACGCTCAACCCCGGCGCGCTCATTTTCGATTCCGTTGAACCTGTTGAATTTACAGAAAAGTTCACCTGGCTGAACGTCCCCCATTTGTTATCTCTTTCCATTGCATGAACAAATATCACGTGTTCCCCTGTTGACAGGTCGTTCGTCTTGATATCTGCTGTAACCATTTCGGTTTGCGTATCAAACGTTCCATCCGAAGGAAGTAAAGCAGTTCCACTTCCCGGATTTCCCGCACTATCGATGAAATATTCGGCGCCCCTGACTTTCATCAGGTAACCAGCCGTTGCCCTGGCAGATATTTTGACAATTTCACCTTTGTT
Organism: uncultured archaeon; assembly: GCA_902386115.1. Classification (GTDB taxonomy): domain Archaea; phylum Halobacteriota; class Methanosarcinia; order Methanosarcinales; family Methanoperedenaceae; genus Methanoperedens. Next base: position 8,681 of record CABMHZ010000066.1, read on the forward strand.
TGTTTTATTACTGGACAATGTGATCTCATCTACCGTAGGCGGTGTATCAAAATCGATCACAGCGTGCGGCTCAACAATATGACATCCTTCACAACTTGATTGGTTCCCGTGCTGTTCATCTCCAATATATTTCGCCCCAAAGTACGGCTTTTCCTGTTCCGTGTGGCAGGATTTGCAATTTCTCGGAACGTTAAACACAGACGGATGCGAAGCCGGTTCCGCCCCAAATGCATGACAGCCCCAGCATGCTTTATCGATCGAGTCAGATAATGAGGTTCCATTGGATGCTCCTGCATTCAAAATCGAGTGTTTTCCAAGCCTTGACGAAATGGCATTGATACCAGTAATTCTCAGGTTACTGGAAGTGTCATGGCATGTTACACAATCCGCCCACTTTCTCTGGTCAGTGAACAGGTTGGGTGAATGCAGATTCTCCGGGATCTTTCCCACCGTTATCGTATCGTTCGTATACAACCAGCTGCTGTTAAACCCGAACATCGATGTATTCCCGTCTGCAGTCATTATTTCCGGGGATATTGCCCGGACATCCTGAAGTAATACGAAATTTTGCTTCGCCTGGAATACCGATGTAACGTTCCCGGTTAATATCGTCACATTTTTTTTATCTCTCTTGTAATTTAGTCCCGGAGTATAATCAAATTTATTCCCAAATTTTACGATTTGATCATCTGCAAGTACGCCATTGATAAATAAGTCTATCCACGCCTGGTAACTGTCAGTAGTGATCTCGTTTAACGTTATATAGTAACTATCCGAGAGGTTCCATTTTTCACCTTCTGCCATATATTTTTTCATTGGAGAATACGGAAGTGATGTATCCATGCTGTCAAGCTGGCTGAACACATAATCTTCATCATTAAAGTATATTTTACTCTTATTTACATTAATGAAATCAGCCAGGACCGTGGTATAATAGATCTTATCCTTATCAGCGCTGCCATTATATTCCCTGTCAATGACCTTGAACCGATGCTTTTCCGGTGAATACCGGTAGAGGTGACATGCAAAACATGCCCTGTCCTTGAGTTCCCCGCCGGAATGTACTTTCCTTATTCTTGTACTTTCGAACTGGATAAACGATCGCAATTCTCCCGTGTATATTGAAGTTATGTTAATTGTGAAAACAGTCGCCTTGACAACCGAATCGTCATCAAGAGTGATATTTTGCTTATACTCATATAATCTGCCAGTACCAAGCATGAATTCATCCAGCCTGATGCCGTTCCTCGTCAGGTCAATAAGAGCATCGCCTCTTAAATTCGAAATATCCTTGACACTTAATGAGTATCCGTCTCCAAGATCAACACTTTCCCCTACTGCACAAATAAGATTATTTTTCTCTTTGTTGATCTCATAAAGCGATGTCCTGTTCTTATATATCAGGGATGCATTACCCCAATCCTCACTCTGGTTCTTAACCGTATGGCAGTAAACGCAATTGAAAGAATCTATCAGTTTATCTTTATTCACGTAATGTGAAACAAGTGCAAGGTTCGGATTTCCATCGTTTGTCACCAGGCTGTTAATATGACATGTTTCACATTGTACCGCAGCCGTAATATTATAATTTGTGACATTTCCCGGATTATTGGTATTACTTGCGTTCAGGAAGTGTGAATATACCATCGGCTCTCTGTATCCTGATTGGATTAGCGAATGGCAGTCATTGTTATTACAATTCTTTGGGGTCCTGAAATTCAATGGATGGCTGCCGATTGGCTGGCTTGCCTCGCTCCCATTGCCATCTCCATGACATGCCCAGCACTTGAAGTCAGCCGATGGATAACCTGATGGGGATGATGCCGCGCTATTAAGATCCTTATGGGAGGAATTGCCAGCAAAAGAGAAGTTCACGAACACACCTGCAAAACCACCTGTATCATGGCAATTAATGCAGTTCTTGCCTCCTGTCAGGTTAAATGCTATCATGCCAGTTACATTCGATGAAGTATTATGACACTTATCACAACTGATATTCCTGCTAATGTTGTGCAACGGCCATGTTGCTGGCGTGCCGTGATTATTTTTATAGCTGGATATCATACCTGTTGCCGGGTCAAGATAAAGACCGTAACTCGTATTATCCGAACTCACCGCATAACCGGTCGCATTTCTGGCAACGGTTTTATCATGACAGGCTTCGCATGTTACTTTATTGATGTGTATCGATGTTTGTTGCCATGTATGGTCTGCGATATTGTGGCAAACATTACAGCCTGTGACACCTGTTGAAGTGTTCTTGACCTCGAATTTATGCAATTCATTGTTAAAGCTCGAATTCATATGACAATTTGTACAGTTGAATCCTGCAATATCTTTGTGCGTTCCGGCATATTTACTGTCGTGCGTTGTCCCGGTATGGCATTTTTCGCACAATTGAGTTGCATTGGAAACGTTTTCATAGGTTGCATGACCATTCTGAGAACTTTTGGTTGAGTTAAAGAATGCAATCGGAAAACCGCTTGGACCTGTATTGTTCGGGAATCTCCGATCATGCAGGTTATGACATACCCTGCACTGGATACCCTGCC
>CABMHZ010000067.1 GCA_902386115.1 uncultured archaeon
CCACCCGCCATCACAACTGCATCCATGTATATCCTCCGATGAACATCAGTGCTGCAAGGCGCCCGACTTCGTTGGTTGCTCCCACGATATCCCCGCTAACCCCTCCAAAATGGCGGTTCGCAGAATTGAGCACAAGCAGAGCCGCAAATTGAGAAACAAACAGCGCAACTATCCCGTAAGTGCCAAGACTCAGGAAACAAACTGCCCCTGAAAAGTACATACCTATTATAAAATCAGACTTTTTCGTGTTTTCAACCGTCATCGCCCCGAAACCCTCATGGAGCCTTTTGCCGAAAGCAGCTATCGTGACCATGGATTGTTTTGCGCAGGTCTCGGCAGCGATCAAAGCAAAAGGCAGCAGCATCTTATTGGTTTCTGCAATTGAAAAAAGAGATGCAAAAAGACCGAGAATGGCTATCATACAAACAATCAAGCCGCCGGTTCCCACATGAGTATCGCGCATCGCAGCCATCTTTTTTTCCCGCGCGCCGTGCGCAGCCACGCCGTCGCCAAAGTCAGCAAGTCCGTCTATATGGTTGAACCCTGTAAGATAGTAAATGGAAATTACCAGTATGACCGATATCAGTATTGGAGGGAGTACAAATGATGAAGCGTAAGCTATTCCCGCAAGCAGTAACCCTAAAACTGCGCCAACGACCGGAAAAAGGTAGATGTGCTTCATGAGCTTCTCGATACCTTCCATGGAAATACCCACGGGTATGGTAGTGAGGAAGCCAAAGCCAGAGCGCAGCGCAAAAAGGAAGTCTCTCATCCCGCAATCCCGCTTTTTCCTGATCTTGGGAACGGCTTTTTCGCTTTCCCTCCATCGTCTTTTCCTCTTGAGTACATGTTGGCTGACGCCCCCCCTATGAGCCCTGCAATGACATCGTCCAGGAATGGTCCGAGCGTAGAAAGGATGCCTGGCTTGAGTTTATCGAACCTCACGTATTCAAATATCCCCTTGTCGCCGCTGATGTATTTGGCTATGCTCATACCTATGACCTCATCCACTATCAGGTAAGTCAGGTCTTTCTCGTACGTCTCTTTGCTCATACCGGGTAGTCTGCCTTCCTCTCCTTCTTTTTCAAGCAGGATGCCTGCGTATAACAGGATGCAGAGGTTGGGGTCTGAGAGAGCAAGTTTCAGTTCCCTTTTGAATACCTTTTGAGCTATGTCTTTGTTCTCCACGCCGGGATGGGGAACGTAAAGTTCCATGGCGCTGGAAACGAGCGCTTCTTCTGAGATGCCGGCTTCTTTCATGATTTTCATTATGCTCCTCGCTTTTTTATTATTGACTTCTTCAGGCTGGTTCTCTTTCTTTTTTCCGTTTATGGTTGATAATTTCATGATTTACTCCTTATTATTAGCCGCTATTAACGATTAAAACAGAATCGAACTGCTGCTTGATGCTGTGAAACGGATTTAAACCGCAGATGAACACAGATAAATGCAGATATTTCTTTAAGAACCTGGTTTTATTATTTTTTTCCGGAAGTTCTTTATTCTTTTCCAATTCCATTTACAATCCTTCTAATCTCAACTCTAGGCTTATTGAAATTTATTAGTAAACAAAGTTTCAGACCTGTTATTCTAAGATAATTTAAACACTGAGCAATATGTATATCATCGAATTCTTTGACTGTTTTTAGTTCGACGATAATTTCATTCTCAACAAGAATATCTGCAATATAATCACCAACCAAATTGTCTTTATAATGAACCTTTAAAGGAGCTTGTGATAATGTTTCCAATCCTCTCAATTTTAGTTCTACATTTAAAGCATTTTCATAGACCTTTTCAAGGAAACCAACCCCCAAAACATTGCTAACTTCAAATGCAGCACCAATGATCTTTTCAGATAATTCATTTAATCTGTGTTCATCTGTGTTTATCTGCGGTTTTTTATCTTTCAATCCACAAATTTGATTCAATCTATAATCGTCCATCTGGGGTTCCATATCTAAAACTTACTCAAGAATTCTTCAATAACCTTCTTATCATTCTCATCCAACCCATACAGCTTATAAACAAGCTCATTTATCTCATCTTCAAGCGCTTCAATCCCCCGAGCCTCTACAACATCTTTCTGATGCTGCTCCACCGCCTCTTTTGCAAGTGCGTCGGCGCGTGGGACAAGTATCTGGATTTTTTCGCCTTTGCTCACTTTCCTTCCGGCGAGCGCAGTTTTAAGATACTCAGCCTTTATCTCGCTGTCAGCAACAATTGGCGCCGTGCTTTTTATTGATACCCTGTATTCTTTATCCAGAGTTTTTTCGATATCAGCAGCAAGCTCTTTATGATTTGCATTGAAAACGATCTCAATAGCATCGAATTCCTCCCCACGGGCGCGGAATTCCTTTATGTATTCTTCAGGGAAGCGGTCAGCGCGCTGGTCTGATTTGACTCTGACGAGGATTTGTTCGACGCAGGTGGTTATCCGGGAAGCAAAGGTTTGTTCTTCGGGTGTTTTGGGGAGGTGGATTGGGAGTTGTTCGAGGTATTGTTTTCTGAATCTTAGATATCCTCCCCCAATGTGAGATGACCAAAAATTCGATTTAAAGTAAAATTCTATCAACTTAGAATTTAATAATGCGGTTATGAGTTTTAAATCAAGAGTTGACCCTGATTTCCTAAGTATAAGGTATATCGTTTTGAGACAATACAAATTATCTTCATCGTAACATGCTGAGGCATGCAAGCCAATGTCTCTTATCATTATCTTTGGTTGCTCAAAAACATCCTTCGGCTTGCTTTCAAATATCTTGTTCATATCATATCGCAATAAGATTCCAGTCCAATTGATTCGATATGCTCCCAAGATATCGCTACCAATGATTAATTTCTTTAATTCTAGTTTTTCTTTTTCAGGTATAAGTTCATAAGCTGCTTCCTGGAAAATTAATTCTTGCGGAGGCGGCCTGAAACCACGCGTTATTTCTGTTTTTTCTCCTAAAGAAAAAAAATCTTGTTTAATTTTTGAAATTATTGAATGTTCTCCTACAGGAACTATATCAAATATTTGATTTTGATTTTCCAAAAATCTTTTTTGAGGAATTTCAAATAGGCCAAATTTTCTCTCTGTAAAAATTTTTTCGTTCTCTACATTATGCGCAACCTTAATTATGTTTGATGAACGCTGATGGATATCAGATTCTTGTTTAAATATTATCATAAAAGGGTATATAGACGCATCCTTAAATATAGAAAAATTGGATACATCAATTATTTGTTCAATTTTGCAATTAAAGAGAATAAATTCCCTTAATTTTAATCCATAATCAGATGAGGTAAATTTGCTTGATACTATATATCCAAATTTACCTTCATTTTTTAACCATTTTATACCACGTTCAATAAATAGAACATATAAATCATATTGTTTAAAGGCACTCACATAATTTTCCTGATAATAGCTCCTGTCACTGTCTGATAAATTGTGTAACCTCACATACGGCGGATTACCCACCACAAAATCATACTCAACGTAATTCTTCAAAAGACCTGCAAGTATAATATCTTCAATCGACTTCACCAGCCGCCCATCACCATATTCATTCTTCAGCTTCTTGATAGTATCCAAAAAATAACGCCCGTAAGGCATGAAGAAACCAGCAAGTTTAGCCCAATCCTTGTTCGGAAGATAAAGCTTGAGGCTGCTTTCAAGCCTGTCCTTCTCGATTACCTGTTTTTCAGGCTCGGCGCGCGCCGCTTCCTTCACCGTATCGAAGAGCGCCTGGAGAGCCGCGAAATATTCAGGGATGTTCAGCAGTCCTGTCTTCTCCGATATTGCCTCGCCCCTGAAAGGCATTATCACTTCGGCATCCACGAACTTATCACCCGCGCGCACGGGGAGCGTTATTTTAAAAGAAACACTGCGCCCTCCCTCAAACATTGAAAGCGTCATTGCTTCGCTCTTGCTCTCGTCTATCAGCGAATCCGTTCTGAAAATAGGCAGGCGTTTGAGAACGAAATTTCCGTTTTTCTTGAGTGCTTCCTTATATTTGGGGATGAGCACAAGCATGAACTGTATTTGCGCCATTATTGTTGCGAAAGGATGGATATCAAAACCTACGATATGATACTCATTGCAGAGTTTAGAGAGAACAAAATCCCATCCCTTTTCTTCAGCAAGAGGCGTAGCCTCCACAAGATATCTTTTCAAAGCATCAACAAGGAATGTACCCGAACCGCATGCAGGATCAAGAAGCCTCTTATCGATGATTCCCCTTCCCCTGTAATCAACAGCATCAACGATATATTCCACCACTTCTTTGGGTGTATAAAATTCACCCAGCGCCTTCCTCGTTTCCCTATCAAAGTACTTCTGGTACAGGTCGCCGAGCGGGTCTCCAATTATTTTTGAAAAATCAAACTTGTAAAGGGCATACAATACTTTAGCCAGCGCCCTGCTAAAATCCATCAGTGCTACTTCATAACTTCGCATATCTGTGTAAATATTATTCTGTAAACCCTCAAAATCATCGGTCCACCAATAGAACAAATCTTCCTCAAATACTGATTCTACGAGGTCACGCCGCATTTTGCGGATAAGACGCATAACAAGCACGCCCCACACAACAAGAAAAGTGCCTCCCCTGCGCTCGCTGCCTTTTATTTCGTTTTCTATGAACTCAGAAAAGTCTATGCCCTGAAAATCATAGTCTTCGCAAGCCTTGGCAAGAATCAGACGTGTAAATAATGCATACGTGGTTTCAAGACAAAACATGAACTTATACAGATCTTCTTCGCTTGTTGTCAGTCCCGCGCCTTTCAGAAGCTTTTTCCAGCTCTCAGGCACCTTATCTGGTTTTTTTGCATATGATTTTCGCCAGAAATCATACGCGCTGATAAGGAATTTTGAATGGGACTTTTCGTAATCGAAAAGCTCTATCATATTTTTAAGCATTCCCCCGAAAATGGAATCATCTTCCAGTTTGAAGTTCTCGAAGAAATGCTCACGCGCAGCATCAGTTATCAAATATATTCTTGATTCTGGCGCCGAAAATTTATTTAAATAATTTAATATATCTTTTACCTTAGTAAGACTATAATCCGGCTTTTTTAAAAAGTTATAGATTAGCTGGCAGTCCTTATCCGATATTTCACTGAGATTAACTCGAAGCTCCAGCTTATTATTTTCTCCGATTCTTTTATAAAAAATTAATTCATATCCATTAATTAAAGCGCCAAAATCGGCGCGTAAAGGCTTTACATACCTGTCCCACAACTGGTCAAAATGCTCTTTTAAGTCAACATTGTCAGATGGTTTTTTAAACTCTATAACAAAAACAACATTGCCGAAGTCGTCCAGACATACGATATCACTTCTTTTTCCATTAATAGAAAGTTCAAGCCTTATATCCTTCCCGATTACGCTATACCCAAGATTTTCAAGAATAGCGGTCTTAATAAAAAGTGTCCGAAGTTCTTCCTCCGTCATCTCAGGATTTTTTTTAGATTTAATATAAAGACTTTGAAAATCAAGTTTTATTTTCTGGATGTCGGGCATAACTTACTTAGATAACGCTTCTCCGTATAAATTTTTTCAAAATTGAAATGTGGCTTTTTAAGTTGCCTACACATTCCCGATTTACAAATCTGCGTTCATCTGCGTTCGTATATACAACATCCTTGTGAGAATAATAAAGCATTCTTGCACCCTATATAAAAGTAGGTCGAGAGGGTAACAAACATTGCGTTTGGGATTCGTTCCCGTAGATA
>CABMHZ010000068.1 GCA_902386115.1 uncultured archaeon
AATATATGCCCCCTCATCTTCAACGTGAACATCATCGACCAGTTCAGCAGCACTTCCGTCCCCAATATAATAACCATACTGTTCCATCGCAAGTATCGCCATCCAGTGACTTGCTTCATCCGACGCTTTCACCTTCCTCACAGTGTCCGCGAACACCGAGCCGCCGGGGACTATCAATATCGCTTCACCACTTGTGTTTGAATAATCCACTATTTCTTTTACTATTTCCTTTGCCCTGTGTATAAGGCTCCCACCAAGCTTTATCACTATCATGTCTTTTTACTTGAACGGCAGGGCTTAAATATGTAATGGGAGCATAAAACCCGCACATGAGGACTATTGACTGGAATACAGAGAAAAACTGTATCGTGATGATCGACCAAACACTTCTGCCGAAGGAGTATAAAATAATCGAATGCAACACCATCGACAGCCTCTGTGAAGCCATAATAAAACTGCGCGTGCGCGGCGCTCCCGCACTCGGGGCGGCAGGAGGATTTGGCGTGGCGCTTGCAGCTTTCAGGAGCAAGTCTTCAACTATTGACGGTGCAATGAAAGACATAGAGGCAGCCGGGAAAACAATTATTGCCACGCGTCCGACTGCCGTGAACCTCTCATGGGGCGTGAAACGCGTCCTCGGCGCAGTAGAGGATGCAAACAACGTGAAAGAGGTCAGGCTTTTCGCTCTCGATGAGGCAAAAGCGATAGCTGACGAGGACGTGAAGAAGAACATGGACCTTGGCGAATACGGAGCATCACTTCTTGATGACGGCGATACGGTGATGACGCATTGCAATGCAGGAAGGCTTGCATGCGTTGACTGGGGCACAGCGCTCGGTGTAATCCGCTCTGCAAGGGCGCAGGGGAAGGATATTAAGGTCATCTCATGCGAAACAAGACCGCTTAACCAGGGCAGCCGCATCACGACATGGGAACTGATGGAAGACAAGATACCCGTTATACTTATCACCGACAGCATGTCGGGGCATGTGATGCGAAATGGCATGGTGGATAAAGTCATTGTCGGCGCAGACAGGATAACTCAGGACGCTGTGTTCAACAAGATCGGGACTTATACCCATTCAGTTATCGCGAAAGAGCATGGGATCCCATTTTATGTGGCTGCGCCTGTATCCACGTTCGATTTTGAGCGAATGGAGGATGAGATAGAGATAGAACTGCGTAAGCCTGACGAATTGAGGTTCTTCGGAGATCATCAGATAGCGCCGCTGGATGTGGAAGTGTATAATCCGGCGTTTGATGCCACGCCGATGGAGAACGTGAGTGCGATCATCACGGAGAACGGGGTATTTTACCCGCCGTTTTTGCTTGAAGAAGTTAAGATCAAAGTTTGAGTTGTTATGAATAGAAAGACCAAACCATCCGATTTTGCTGGTAAATGGGAAATAGATGAAAAAGAGTGTGAAAAAATAAAAGAGGAATTAAATAAAGGCTGGACAAAATGGAGCAAAAGATGGAACTTAAAATGAGATCCAAGAGGTAATTCAGTGGGCTGCGTATTGTTCTTTGATGGCGCATGCAGGGGAAATCCCGGACCAATGGGCATAGGGGCGGTCTTGATGGAAAACGGGAAGAAAGTAAAAGAAATATCAAAACACCTTGGTAAGGGAACGAACAACATCGCGGAATGGAGCGCACTGATCGAAGGACTGAAGATGGCGCTGGCTCACGGGTGCAGGGAGCTTGAAGTGCGGGGGGACAGCCAGCTAATCATAAGGCAGATAACAGGGCGGTACAGTGTGAAAAGTGAGAATCTCGTTCCTCTTTATAATGAGGCAAAAAGATTGACGGGGAATTTCGAAAAGATCAGGTTCAAATGGGTCAAAAGGGAAGATAATGCCATTACGGATGATTTATCGAACAGGGCGCTTGATTCCAGAGGATAAAGATAACTATAATATATTCTCAGTTAATTGTGCGGCTATGTTCACCATAAAAAACCATCTTGAAGTCAGGAACGATCATCTCATCATCGGCGGCTCCGACACCATAGAGCTTGCACAGCAGTACGGGACGCCGCTTTATGTCACTAATGAATCGCGGGTTATCGGGAATTTTTCTGCATACAGGAAAGCATTTCCGGATGCAGATATTTATTACGCAGCAAAAGCTAACGGCAGCTTTGCGATCCTGAGGATGCTTGCGCGGGAGGGCGCAGGCGCGGATGTGTTCAGCTACGGCGAACTCTACATGGCGCTCCTTGCAGGAATACCGCGCGAAAAGATACTTTTCAATGGAAATTCAAAGACTGACTTTGAACTCCAGAAAGCAGTTGAGCTTGGAGTAAAAGTATCAGTGGATTCCCGTGATGAACTGCATACGCTGTCCGAAATAGCGGAAAAGACGGGAAAGATGGCAAAAATAGCTTTCAGGGTTAACCCGGATGTCTCACCAAAGACGCATCCAAAGATCGCGACGGGCTTGAGTTCATCCAAGTTCGGGATACCAGCAGGTGAGGTCGTCGATACATACCGCGAAGCATCGAACCTTCCCGGAATATCCCCGATCGGTATCCACTGCCACATAGGCTCGCAGATACTTGATACCTCTCCATTTACTGAAGCAACGCAAAAGATGATGGACCTTGTGGAAAAAGTGGTCGGGCTTGGCATCGAACTGGAATTCGTTGATATGGGTTCGGGTCTCGGGATACCTTATAAAAAAGGTGAGAAAGCCCCGACCCCGCGCGACCATGCGAATGCTATCCTTCCTTTATTTAATGAAAGAACAAAGGCTCTTGGCATTTCCCCGAAACTCATCCTTGAGCCCGGGCGCTACATTGTTGGCGATACTACCATACTCCTGACCCGCGTCAATACAGTGAAAAAAGCTGCAAAGAATTTTGTGGGCGTTGATGCAGGATTTAACCTTCTTATCCGTCCCACGATGTACGATTCCTACCATTATGCGGTCGTGGCTAACAAAGCAGGATCAAAACCTGATGAGACCTACACTATCGTCGGACCGATATGCGAAACAGGCGACATCTTTGCAAAGGACAGGGAGCTTCCACGCATTGAGAAAGGCGATCTGATTGCCCTTCTTGACGCCGGAGCATACGGCTTTTCCATGAGCAGCCAGTACAACGGGAGACCGAGGTGCGCCGAGGTGCTGGTGAAGGATGGGGAATCTGATGTTATAAGAAGCGCAGAGGATGTTGGTGACCTGCTGGGGAAACAGAATCTTCCTGCGCGGTTGATGTGAAGTGAAGGAAGTTTTCTGGAAATTCTTATTCCAGCGATTTTAGCAATACAAAGTTTTCATTTCCTGAAGCACCCAAAATACATGCACCCCTCGCGGGATATCGTGGGTATGTCCTCGCTTCCCTCGATGAACCTCACGGGCGCATCCCTGATAAGTACCGCAGGGGTACTCTCATCTGCCTCGCCCATGATTATCTGGGCTGCAGAGACAAGGTTGTCAGCCGTGGCGCGCCTCGTTATCATAAGAGGCTTCCCGAAAAGGTCTTTGTGCCCTCTCATATCCTCCACAGGCTCAATTCCGGCGCAGCCAAGCGCTATTCCAACGCAACCGAGGCGCAGGGGCTGAGTCCTGCTGTCACCAACGATCACTCCAAGCCTGCAGCCGTATTCTTCCATGAGCCTTTTCCTGATTTGAATGGCGCTGCGCTTCGGATCTTCTGGCAAAAGCACAACATGACCTTCAGGTGCATTGGAATTATCGATACCTGCGCTGGGTGAGAGTACGCCTTTTGTTATCGTTACAACAACACCTGGAATGCCGCCGAGTATTTCATCAGATTCCTGGATTATCAGTTCCATTTTCCTGGGGTCGGTATCATACAGTTTGGAGAGTTCAAGAGCTTTTTTTGATGGTTTTACGCTGGATAGTGCCACTACCCGCCCTTCGGCTGTGGCGACCGCAGATTCAGCCAGCACTATAATATCGTTCTCTTGCGGTCTTATGCCTGCATGGTTCATCGCTTCGATCAATACCGAAGCCATATCATCCCCAGGTTTTATAAGGGGTGTTTTTATGCCGAATAACTGCATGTTCCTGAGCCCTCATAAAAACTATTTAAGATATCAAATTTCAAGAGAAAAACCGCAGATGAACGCAGATGAACGCAGATTTGTTGAAAATTTTGAAAAGTAAATTTTAATATTTTATTATTTTTTAAGACCTTGATGTTTCCGTATTGTGACTTGTTGGAGGAACATATAAATCTCACCGCAAAGAACGCAAAGGTCGCAAAGATTATTATTGCTATGCTTTGCGTTCTCTGCGAACTTTGTGGTAATTTAAATCCAATCCTTTCAGGTATAAATCCAAATAATTGCTGGACAATAAGTTTATTCAACCGATTATTAAAACGCAATTTTAGTTACTCCGCCATGCTCTGTAGATCTCGGGCGTATTTGAATCTTCTTAGGTATTATCGAAATTTCAGTATCTGTGGATCGCTTTGCCCAAAGATATGCCTCACCTTTGGATAAGGAACTAAGTTCATCAATAGTTAACTTTTTAAGGGCATTGTTTTTGCCCTGAATGTGTTTAAGCCATTCTGGAGAAGGCATTTGATGAAGTATAATAATGTCCGACAATTCAATTACTCTTGGGTTTACTGAAGGTGGATCTTGGGAAGCTATTAAAATTCGTGTTCTGGTATGTGCCATTTCCCGAATCAACTCAACTATGTCCTTTTCCAGAGCTTTTCCAAAGTATTTGTGTGCTTCATCTATTACCAATAACTTATCTTGATCTATCTTTCCCATTGCTATGAGAAGCATTCCTAGAATAGTAGATGCTTCCTGTTCATCTAACATTTCATCTCGAATATCCAAAAGTGTTATTGTTCCGGGAATCAGGAAGTCACTAAACGGCTTTGCATTTTCACTCAAGAACTTCTCAATGAAGTCGATCCTCAAAATAGATAGCTTCTTTTGCTGTGAATTTAAATCTGATTTATTAATCTCATCTTTTAACCCTCGAATCGTTAGACGTTGCTCATTTTTTAAAGTCTCAAGTATCTTTTTGATCATCTTTAAGTAAATCTGTCGCTCACCAGCACAAAGTAACGTCTTCCATTCCAACGCCCCGAGATCCTGGGGTCTAAATAATAATGGTTTAACGGTGGTATTATATTCCTTTATTCTCAGCTCCAATTTAGTCGGTGGAACAAGAATCGTCATTGTATCTATTTTGGACGGCTTTGCACGATATTGTTGGTCCAAGATTTTTATCTCTTCTGCATTATTATTCGTTCTTCTAAATGATTCGAATTCAGGCGCATAACTTTCATTCTTGCTATAGTGAAAAATAACGCACGCCATCGGCTTCCCAAGTTTTGAGAGGTTCTCTATGGGTTTCACAGCCATCTCAGTAACTACACCCAGAGTATAGCTTTTTCCAGACCTTTGAACTCCAAAGATTGAGATGGTATGCGGTTCATTGAGGTCGATGGCAACTTTTTTGCCGTCCACTATCCCTAGAATACCCCATTGTTTTGGTACTTCTTTGCTTCCGACATAGATTATTTCATTAGTATCTATCAGCGGAGGGGGAGGGGACCTAATAAGAATTTGTTTACTTTTTTCTTCTCCTGTTTTACTTTTAGCAATAATAGCTATAGTGTTGTCTCCTTCTTTTATTGGAATAGTTCTGCCCCAAGTTTCAGCCCCGGCATATTCCCCATTAACTGTTACTGATTCAATACCTTTCGGGTGTCGAGAGTTTCCAGATATTTGAATAGAAGCATTCTTAATAGGTGGCAAAGTATTAATATTTATTTCGAGCATTACTTTTATTTCATTCGAACCTTTTATAATCTTAGTTAATTCGATGTCAATTTCATCATTTAGCTCGCCATAAAACTCATCTATTTTTTCATCATACAATGTTTTGTCTTCTACTATGAAAGGTGGAGCTATTGAGAAGGCTGTTAATTCTTTGATACTTCGATAAGTTTTTACACCGTCTTTTAATTTTTCAAAATAAAATATTA
>CABMHZ010000069.1 GCA_902386115.1 uncultured archaeon
CCAGGAGGATTATCCTTCGGTCATATGGCAGATATCGTCCAGACCAACAGAAAGGAACCAATAGATCCAGTCAATGTAGTATTGCAGGTCGGAAGCGCGGCCACAATGTTGTATGACCAGATCTGGCTCGGCGGCTACATGTCAGGCGGCGTCGGATTTACAATGTATGCATTACCAGCATACTGCAACGATATCCTTGACGACGACCTATACTGGGCAAACGACTATGCATCCAAGAAATATGGTGGAAATGGAAAGGCAAAAGCCACCATCGAGACCGTAAAAGACATCGCTACGGAATCAACACTGTACACTCTTGAAAACTACGAGAAGTATCCAACCACACTGGAAGATCACTTCGGCGGTTCACTGAGAGCAACAGTCGCAGCAATGGCAGCAGGCGGCGCAACAGCTCTGGCAACAGGGCACAGCCAGGCTGGTCTCTCCGCATGGTACCTGTCCATGTACCTCCACAAAGAGGCACACGGCAGACTTGGATTCTACGGCTATGACCTGCAGGATCAGTGCGGCGCAACCAACGTATTCTCAATTGCCTCAGATGAAGGCTGCATAGGCGAATGCAGAGGCGCTAACTACCCCAACTACGCAATGAACGTAGGTCACCAGGGTGGATACACCTCAGTAGTCGCAGCAGCTCACGCTGGCAAGGATGCATTCTGCGTCAACCCGTTAGTCAAACTCTGCTTCGCAGATGAATTGATCAACTTTGACTTCGCAGATCCGAGAGGAGCATTCGGAAAGGCGGCACTCAGAGAGTGGGACCGCTGCGCTGGTGAGAGAGCATTCGTTATCCCGGCAAAGTAAAATCTGTAAAGTAGGCAATTTGCCTACTTTTCTTATTTTTTTTGGGATAATAAATTAAAAGGAAAAATTTATATTATAGTTTGATATTCATTGGCGGTGTGATTTAAATGGCAGAAGCTAAAGGAGAAAAAGTAAGAGCGCCAAAAGTACCCGGTGTAGTAAAATGCAGTTATTGCGACGGAACTGGAAAACAGGAAGGCAAGACTTGCATTGTCTGCGGCGGAGAAGGAAAAGTAGAAGTCGTGGATTCATCAAGAAAATGCCAGTGGTGCAAAGGAAGAGGTTACCTGATGAAGGGTATTCCATGCACAAACTGCGGTGGAACAGGATTTACAAGACCACTGGGTAAAGAGCGCTTATTTTAAAGGTAAAGGGGTTCAATCCCCTATATCCTTATCAATATTAATTTAGAAAAATTAAAAAAAAAGTAGAGATTGTTGATTTATTTTCCTCTTTTATAATTATATTTTTCACTCATTTTTTGAAATATGTAATCATGGGCTTTATTTACTGAGTCTAGATCACCACGTAAGACTAGAAGATTATCTGATTCCACATCAATTGTCTTGACCGCACATTTTCTGGCTGAAACTTCAAGATTGAATTTTTCCATAGCTTCCACGATCAGTTTTTGAGGCACACCGGGCGGCAAAACCAGGTCGTACAGCCCCTCAAGTGCCTTTTCTTTCTCATCAACTGCGTTTTCATCTTCTTCGAGAAATTCATCGCCTATATATTTGGGATCATCACTCATAGAAATCACTTTTTAGCATGAAATCCTTATAAGGTTACATAAAGCTTATGGTGCAT
Organism: uncultured archaeon; assembly: GCA_902386115.1. Taxonomy (GTDB): domain Archaea; phylum Halobacteriota; class Methanosarcinia; order Methanosarcinales; family Methanoperedenaceae; genus Methanoperedens. The sequence goes on from CABMHZ010000069.1 coordinate 1,636, forward strand.
TTATGCTTACAAAGTTAATATTCCCTCCCCAGTGGATACCCACACAGCCTTACCTGAGCCTCCCTTCGCTGACAGCCTTTTTGAAAGCCCGTGGCTGTAATGTTGAGCAGATTGATGTGAACGTGTCATTTTATGACGACCTGCTGAGCAGGAAGGGTTTGCAGGGGTGTTATGAGAAGGCTTGTGCTAAATTCCAGGAGCTTGAATCCGGGAATGGACTGACTTCAGGGGATAAGGAGAAGTATGCACTGCTCGGGGGTTCCATCGTGGCGGCTAAATACGCCGTAGAGAGGGTTGACGGTGCGAAAAGTATCCTCAGGGATAAGGATAAATTCTATGACTACAGCGAATTAAATGATGCCTTCAGGATACTTGAGCTTGGACTTAAGCTTGCATCATCAGCATATTATCCCACTAACCTGACATTTCATGCATATGATATGCGCTACTCATGCCGCGTAAGTTTAGATGTACTTTCCGCTATCAATGATCGCGAAGAAAATCTTTATATTAATTATTTTGAAAAAATAACTGTCCCGGAAATCCTGAAAGATAAGCCAGGGCTCGTAGGCATTTCAATAGTTAATACAAGCCAGTTGATACCCGGACTGACGCTTGCGAACCTGATAAAAAAAGCCGATAAGAAGATTCATATTAACATCGGGGGAAGTGTTTTTACCCGCCTGATAAATGAAATAAGCCATAACGACAGGTTGTTTTCTATTATTGACAGCGTTATAGTTCATGAAGGTGAGACTGCCCTGCTTAGTCTCATCAAACATCTGGAAATCGGATATGATATAGAAGAAGTTCCGAATCTCATCTACAAAAAAGGAAACGGGATCAAGGTGAATAAGATCAGTGCCGCAGGTGAAGAAGTTAATTCACTGCCCACTCCTGATTTCGACGGTTTTCCGCTTGAACTCTACTTATCCCCGCACCTCGTTTTACCTCTTCTTTCATCAAGAGGCTGCTACTGGGGGAGGTGCACGTTCTGCGACCATAGCTTCGGTTATTCAGGTAAATACAGACCAAGGGACGCAGGTCTTCTTTATAATGACATTGAAAACCTGAAAAACAAGTATGTTACTGGGTTTTTTACGTTCCAGGACGAAGGACTTTCTCCAAAATTGATCGGCGCGCTGTCTGATAAGATAATCGAGAACGACCTGGAAATATCATGGCTTGCGGATTCAAGGTTCGAACCTGCATTTTCTGAAGAGTTAAGCAGGAAAATGGCGCGGGCGGGATGTAAAATGCTGTATTTCGGACTGGAATCCGGAAACGCAAGGATCCTTGAATGTATGGATAAAGGGATAAGAAAAGAGAATGTCACAAAGATCTGCAAATACTGCTCTGAAGCCGGTATCTGGACACATCTTTTCCTGATATTCGGATTCCCGACTGAGACGCCTGATGAGGCAAAAGAGACCATGAATTTCGTCCTGGCGAACAGCAAGAACGTGCGTTCAATGTCCTTTGGCAGTTTCCAGCTTACAAAACATTCAAAAGTGTATGAGAACCCGGAAAAATTCGGCGTTGCAATAATAAAAAAGAACGAAGATCTGGATCTTTCACTCTGGTATGAATGCGAAGCCCAGAGAGGAATGTCGAAAAAAGATACAGACAATGTTATTAAGACTTTTGATACCCTGCTGTCGCAAATGTATAAGGATTTCCAGCTCTGGAGATCGCTTGACAGGGAGCATCTGTTCCTTTATATTTCTCATTATAAAAAAGCCGAAGGCAGCGTACCCGATCTTGGCGAGGTATTGAACAAAGCTTACCTGAAAAAATCCATGAAAGGCGCCGTCGATCAAGAAAATAGGCTCTACCCGGTTTTAAATGACGGTGTATTCGTGGGGACATTTAATTTCAACTGGGGGAAGATAATGCATGAGGTAATGACGAAAGAACATCCCGGCATCAGCGCAAAACCTGAAAGGACAAACGGGCTGTTCGATATCAATAACAGGTTCCTTACCATATCCGATCTTGCAAAGGATATTCTTGATATGTGCGACGGAAAGTCGGATATTCATGATATTATCGAGGCTGTCAGGATAAAATACCAGTTGCCACAGGGAGAAGGAGAAGCCAGATGCCTGAAACTGATCGAAAGTTTTTATGAGAAGAATATAATCCGAAATAGTGGAGCATGATAAAAGTTATTACGTTTGCAGGTAATCTTACCCCAAACAAGGATGATAATTCATGGTTTATGACGCGGTTATTATCGGGGGCGGTCCCGCAGGTCTTACCGCAGGGATATATGCGAAAAGGGCAATGCTGAACGTAATCCTGCTTGAGAAAATGGGTGTCGGTGGACAGATTATTGTCACCGATCTTGTGGAGAATTACCCGGGCTTTCCGGAGATTTCCGGCGCAGACCTTGCGGGAAAGTTCGAGCAGCATGCCCTGAAATTCGGGCTTGAGACAAAGGGCATGGTCGAGGTCACACATATTGAGGACAGGGGAAAGATAAAGGTCGTTAAGGCACACGAAGGCGATTTAGAGACAAAGACAGTGATAATCACTACAGGCACGACCCCAAAAAAACTTGGCGCGAAGGGCGAGCTTCAATTAATTGGCAGAGGCGTGTCATACTGTGCCACATGCGACGGTTTTTTCTTCAGGGTTAAGACCGTTGTGGTGGTGGGAGGGGGGGATTCAGCCATCACCGAGGCGATATATCTTGCAAAAATGACAAAAAAGGTCATCATTGTTCACAGGCGGGACAAACTGCGAGCAGAGAAGATCAACCAGGACCATGCTTTTTCCAACCCGAAGATCAGCTTTGTGTGGGATACTGTTGTGGAAGAGATAGTGGGGAAACAGGTTGTGGAAAAAGTAGTCGTGAGGAACGTTAAGACCGGCGCGGTATCAGAAATAAAAACCGACGGCGTGTTCATTTATGTGGGGCTTATACCGAATACGGGTTTTGCTGACGTAAATAAGGACGAAAGGGGGTTCATTATAACCAGCGGCTGCATGGAAACTTCGGTTAAGGGCATCTTTGCAGCAGGTGATTGCAGGGTCACGCCTCTGCGGCAGATTGCCACGGCTGTGGGGGATGGGGCGATTGCGGCGGTGTCGGCGGAGAGGTATATAGAAGGGCTGTAGAATTATTACCATGGCGTCAAGTTAGACTTGGAACTATTTAAATATATTATTTAACTTTTTATTAATTACCCTTCATCCCATTCTTATAATTACGCAA
>CABMHZ010000070.1 GCA_902386115.1 uncultured archaeon
GACCTTGTCCAGCTTAGATATACATGGCTGATCTCACAGAATATTCTTGAATTAAAAGCAGGAGATGAATTCGGAGTATTTAAAGTGCAGGAGGCAAATGAAAACTATGTGTATCTTTCCAATAAGGATAATGCAATAAACCTTGCCCAGAATTCAGTTCAGCCATTGTATGGGGATTTAAAGTTCAAGGTGGCTGATAGTTCAACGGCGCTTCGATTCTATCCGCTTTTTGAAAAGACCGCACCCGGTATTTACGAGATACGCGGAGTGGTTTTTGATTCAAGCGCAACTCCCTATAATACCACAACATCGTGGGATGCCCGGATGTTCCCGGGTTTCTGGTATAATTTTGGTGGAGGAAAATATACAGAGACACTCAAGATAGTTAATCAGGATGCATCAAACTTAACGGTCAACAGCAGGGTTATAGGGGAGAAAAATCTCCAGTATAATACCTCACGTTCAGATCAGAAATTTTGCGTGTTCAGTGAAAAAAATAAGAAGGTCGAAAACGGTCTTGAATATAACAGTACGACAAAAACATTCACATTGAACGCAACCGGAGGATATTATGCACGGCTTGGCTGGTTTGGTAATCTCTATGTTGCCTTGAATGGCAAAACGAATAAGTTAGCCAAATTGATAAAGGAACAGAAGAAAGATGAAAAGCAGACCTTAAAGGTAGGAACACCCTGGAACCTTGGTGAAGGCTACGAACTGACAGTTAAAGCTCTTGATACATCCACATCCCCAAGGCAGGCAACGCTTATTTTCACAAAGGATGGAAAAACTCTTGACAAAAAGGTTGTGAAGGAGGGAGATGTTTATACCTACATTGAAAAAAGCGTGAGCGGTGAGAATAATGTACCGGTATTCGTAACATACGTTGAAAGTATATTCAGTAGCGGTGAAGCCCTTGTACAGCTAAGATATACATGGCTGATATCACAGAATGTCCTTGAAATAAAAGCAGGAGATGAATTCGGAGTATTCAAAGTACAGGAGGCAAATGAAAACTATGTACTTCTTTTCAATGAGGATAATCCTATAAACCTTGCCCAGAATTCAGTTCAGCCGTTGTATGGAGATTTGAAGTTCAAGGTAGCTGACAGTTCAACTGCGCTGCGGTTCTATCCTTATATTGAACAAACCATCACTGCACCGGTAGTTGAAGAAAAAGCAAGTGCACAGGCAACAACACCGCAGCAAACCGTTGCCCCTGCTGATTCTCCGGCAGTATCTGAACCTGCGGGCGCCGAATCGCTCGAACCAGTTCAACCAATCGAAACTGCGACACCATCAACGACCACAGCTTTGCCAATCCAGTGGAATTGGGTTCTTTTCGCTATAGTCGGTCTTATTGTAGGGTATCTTGTGCTGAAAAGGGATTAGGGATATTTCCTTTTTCCTCTTTTAATTTTTATTCTTGTGGGACAAACAAAGACAAGAATAATGCATTTATCAATTCAGATTCGATGCTTGATTTATCCAATTGCTTTAGACCATTACGCGATGTAACGGTCTCCTCTTTTCGAAAACTTTATTTAATCCTGCTTTATGTTTGAGTAAACATAACAAGATCCAATTCATGGGAATTGAGGCGTAAAAGCATGAACGAAAAACATTTGATAACAGTTTTTTTAGTTGCTGCAATGATAGCAGCAGTATCCGGTTGTTTATCTGAGAAACAAAAAGTTGATAAGCCTGTGGAAATCACGGTTTCAGCGGCTTCAAGTCTTCAGGACACATTTAAGGATATGGGAACGGATTTCCAGAAAAAAAATCCTGGAGTTAAAATCAATTTCAATTTTGGCGCATCAGGGGTGCTTCAAAAACAAATAGAACAGGGCGCTTCGGTGGATGTTTTTGCAAGCGCTTCGCAAAAGGAAATGGACGCGCTGGATGAAAAAGGATTAATAATCAATTCAACAAGAGCAAACTTCACAAGGAATAAATTGGTCATAATTGCACCTTCTAATTTAACAATCGAACAGCTTAAAAACCTCGATAAAATAGCAACAGGCAACCCAAAGACCGTACCTGCGGGACTATATGCACAGACGTTCCTTGAGAATGCGGGGGTATATGAGATGTTGAAACCCAAACTCATCTTTGGCGAGAACGTACGCCAGGTACTTGATTACGTTGAGCGTGGAGAAGTGGATGCAGGTTTCGTTTATTTATCCGATGCTTTGAGGAGTAATTTGAGCGTTTCCCCGATAAACGATTCCTTATATCCTCCCATAGTATATCCGATCGCCGTCATAAAGGACAGCCGGCAATCAGCGATATCCGGGCAATTCATCGAATATATTCAGAGCGATGAGGGACAAACTATATTATATAAATATGGTTTTGGATGAGAAAATGGATTATTCTCCGCTTGTCCTGTCCCTGTGGGTATCAACATTGGCAACGTCAATAATAGCTGTGCTTGGAACTTTAATTGCATACATGCTTGCAAGAAAGCGGTTTTTCGGAAGAACAATGCTTGATGCCTTCACGACGCTTCCCATGATACTTCCGCCTACGGTCACAGGATACTATCTTATCATCCTCCTCGGAAAGAATGGGATTTTAGGGAATTATATCTATAAGCTGACTGGCTGGAGCATAATGTTCACGTGGCAGGCAGCAGTTATAGCCGCAACAGTAGTTGCAATTCCCATAATGATAAAATCTGCAAAAGCTGCAATCGAATCTGTTGACATAGAGTATGAGAAAGCGGCATTCACTCTTGGCAAATCCGAAACTCAGACTTTCTTTCTTGTAACCCTGCCGCTTGCAAAAAAAGGATTGATCGCAGGGCTGGTTCTCAGTTTTGCCAGGGCACTCGGTGAATTCGGCGCCACGATAATGGTTGCGGGAAATATCCCCGGGAAAACAAGTACGATGCCTCTTGCAATATACAGCGCATTCCTGTCAGGAGAAGACCAGTTCGCTACCACGCTTGTGATCCTCCTGACCGCAGTTTCAATAGCTGTAATATACATAACTACCAGGATCAGCAGAACGGATTGATTATGAATTTGCATGTCAATATATCCAAAAAATTATCGAATAAGGATTCAAATGAGTTCGTGCTGAATGCAGAATTTGAATGCGATAATGAAATGATCGTTCTTTTCGGTCCTTCGGGGGCTGGAAAAACACTGACTTTTGACTGCATTGCAGGACTTATAACTCCCGATAAAGGTTGTATAATTGTAAACGGCACAACATATTTTGATTCTGAAAAAAGGATCAATATCTCACCACAAAGGAGGAATGTAGGATATCTTTTCCAGAATTATGCGTTATTCCCCCATCTTACGGTTGAAGAAAATATCGTGTTCGGCTTGCCTTCCGGAAATAATGCAAAAGAAAAGATGGGAGAAATGCTTGATCTTTTTGAGATCCGTGGTCTTGAGAAAAGGTACCCTTCTCAATTGTCAGGAGGTCAGCGCCAGAGGGTTGCACTTGCAAGAGCGCTAATTACCCGACCCAAAATATTACTCCTGGATGAGCCGTTCTCCTCTCTTGATTATGTTGTCAGGATGAGATTGCGAAGGGATTTGAAAAAATTACGGGAGATCATTAAAATACCAATCATTTTGATCACTCATAACCCGGTTGAAGCATACACGATGGCAGATTCCATTATTGTTTACAGGCACGGCGGGATAGAACAAACAGGCACACCCAGAGAGATTTTCACAAAGCCAATAAGCAGGAACGTGGCAAAGCTTGTGGGAATGAACAATATTTTCAAAGGAGAGGTTCTTGAGATAAGAAATGATGAAGTTGTAATCCAGAGCCAGGAAAAAATAATCGCACCAGCGATAGAAGTATTGGAAATTGGCGAGGAAGTTACCTGGTGTATCCGTCCGGACCAGGTAATGGTGGTGCGAGAAGGCCGACCCCTTGGAAAAGCCATAGCTGAGAATGTTTTTTCAGGAAAAATCACCTAAATAATATCAAAAGGAGCGACATATTTACTTTTTATTGACGGAGATTTTAATCTTGAAATTGAGATGCCATC
>CABMHZ010000071.1 GCA_902386115.1 uncultured archaeon
ATACACTACAAACTAAATAACCCTTTCTTCTTGATTTTTGCGTAATTATAAGAATGGGACGAAGGGTAATTAATAAAAAGTTAAATAATATATTTAAATAGTTCCAAGTCTAACTTGACGCCATGGCTTACATACTGTTGCACAGGGTATATAAATATATCCAGAAAAGGTATTAAGTTAAATTTTAATGATAAATAAAAAACTATAATTTTGAATCGTTAACTATAGTTTAAATCATGACAACTTTCAGCAAAGTAGGCAAAAACACCCGCGTCCTCCTTCCATCTCCCAGACCACCAGACTTACTATCCTCGCTTACAAGCAATCGCGCCTCAAAAATGGCGCCGGTATTTCGGCCTCACAAACATCATTTCTCGCCCACACTCTCCAGCAGCGCAGTTATCAGTCCTTCATCAACATAGAAAGACTCATCTTTCATTTCCATTATAACCTCTCCAGCAGATTCTATCAATCCCTGTTTTTTTGCCAGCTTTACCAAACCCAGACAGCCAATAAATTTCAGGTCAAGAAGTTCAGCATGTTTCCGCCCCTGCGCATCATCAATAAGCAACTTGCTTCTACATTCTTTTGCAAGGATTATAGCCTCTGCCTCTCCCCTCCCGATCATCTTTGAAAGGTATTCCGCAAAATCTTTATCTCTAATTTCTTTTATTTTGATCCATTTATTTTTAACAATCTCCTCTCCTTTTCTGCCTCTCGTAACTTCTTCAAATACGGCTTTTGGAATATAGACCTCGCCAAACATCTCCTTTAATAGCGAAAGCCTGTTAATCTTCGAAAATACGATTAAAGGGCTGGAATTGGATACTATCATCTATATGCTTTCCAGTTCTTTTTTAAGCTGCTCGGCTGGATAGTTAAAAACACTCACATTATGCTTGCCAAGCTCGTAAAGAAAATCTTCTATACAAAGACCCGCCATCTTCGCGGACCTCTCAAGGGATAACTCAGCCTCTCGGTACAGCATTATCGCAAGATAAAGCCTGAATTTTTTTTCAAGAGACCCAACTGGCTCTTTAAATGCCTGCAATACATCTGATGGAAGAGAGAAAGTGACCTGTTTATGTAACATGGTGATATAATTGGCTCCATTGATACTTAATTATTGTGCATTTCCTTTCCATAGGCGCAGGGCAGGTGTCAGTGGTAGCCTGACGACATCGAAAACCTATTTAAAGTCCCGGCTCCAATTGTAATTCAGTGAAATAGAATGGAAGCATCAGATTATTCAGAAAATCTAAATGAAGAGTTCGATATTCTCGTAAAAAAAGGATTTTATCCTTCAAAATCCGATTTAATGAGAGATGCTTTCAGGGCATTATTGAACACCAAGGCAGATTTGAGGATTTCTTTAGCCATAACTATACCTTAAAGAAAAAGTCTCCCTCGCAAGAGCTGCTGAACTTACAGGCATGACAACGATCGAATTTAAAGAAGTCATGGCAGGGAGGGGCATAGTGAGAAAAACTGAGGGCAGATCAGTTAAAGAAATAGATAAAAAACTAAAAAAGCTCGGGTTAGTTTGATGTTCTTTGCAGATACGGATATTCTGAGTGCCTTTGCCAAGGCAGATGCGATAAAGCATCTGAAAGAATTATGCAAAGAACTTGGCATTTCTCCTACCTTGTGAAAAAATTCTGCAGAAAAAACAGCATCGATTTTTTGGATCTCGAAGATATTTTAAGGGCTTTGAAACTGAGAAAAATCCTAAAAAATGATGAATTGAGAAAACTCATTGAAGATATTGAGGAGAGAGATTTCACAATAATAAAATCAAAGGGTGAAATCCTTGAAGACCATAATACAGACTCATGATGAATGACATGCATCCTTGAGCCAGCATAACTATTTATGTATGCGAGAATTGCAGTCAGGGCGCTTGGATCAAAACCCAGGGGAACAATATTCGTTCTTGCTGCTGCGCTTCGAAAAAAACATCTTACTTATGAAGGATACCTTGAGTCACTCGTTGGGCTTGTAAAGGCAGGATTCAGGATGAGCGAGGAGGTATATCTTGAGGCGGTAAGGATGGGTTATCAGAAGCGCCGACCTCACGGATGAAGAGTTCATTGAATTACTATAAATTTGTATTCAGAGCGAAAAATCGCGCTTGCTTCAAGGGATGTTTCAAAATGTTCGAATTTACATATTGATTTTACATCATTTCGGAGATGCTACGGGCAGAAAAATATATATCTACCGGTTGTATATTGCTTACTAAATGAAATCAGCGTTACCAATCTTTGTATTACTTGCTATTTTGTTTGCATTTTTGATCCCGTTCTCGAACGGGACGCCTGAGACGAGGTCTATGGATTTCACCTCGCTAACCGTAAATTTCGACAAGACAGATGCGTTGTTCACGGTGAATTATGATATAGGCGATATGCCAAGGCTTTTCATACTCCTCATGGGAAGCAAAAGCCTTGAGCCGAAATTACGATCAGTGTTCTCAGGATTCGATTATGATATAATTAAAATGGACCAGGATAAAGCCGTACTGAGGGCAAGGAATATCTCGAGGTTTGATAAAGGGTATTATTTACATGATTCGGTCAGGTTCGGAGAAGGTATAAAAACCGTATTATATATTTACACGCCAGATTCACCGGAACCAAAGAAATATTCCAGACTTTATTTGTTCGACTGGAGCAATGTCCCGGGGAACGATAATAGCAAACTTTTAAATTTCCTCAGGTATGATCTCGAAATAAACTGGACAAAGAAAGCAGAAATCAAGAAACTCGATAATAATAATATCCGCGTTTTTTCCGGGAATGACTCGGTCGATATAGTTCTTGTGAACGATGCAAAAGCGATCATTAAACTCAGGAATGGAAAAACCTATGATCTCGAGGTTGAATTGGACAGGGGCAAACCTTATATTTACTCCCCGTTCCTTTACTCAACACCCGATATTGTTTACCGCTCATGATGCTTCTTTTTATTGAAAACCGATGGCAGATGGACGATATATGTGCCATCCTCCTTAAGCGCCATCACGATCTCATCCCGCTTCATTATTGAATCGAGATTCAATTCGTACGAACCAGGCGAAAGTAGCCTTACCGATTCGACCCTGTCGCCTATCTCCTCGATCTTTCCATCCTCTTTTTTCTTTTCAACATTTGGTATTTTCGGTTCTGCCTCTGGCGGCTTATTCCCCAGCAATTCATCCACCTCTTTGATGAACTGTGATGCTGCGGGGGGAATTGATGAGTCACCGGTTTTTTTCTCCGGGCTGGCAGCAGGTGTGCCTTCATCTTTAACATAAAGGAACTTATTCCAGCCGCATTTCGGGCAACCGTTCAGTATAATGGCTGCGCCATCCCTGAAAACCCCTTCACATCTTGTGCATTTATGAGGCATGGTCTACGGGGAAACAAGGGCGCTTATCAGATCCCTGTCCTTTTTGATAGTCTTTAACTGCGCTGCAGGACCGATGACAGTAAGCCGTGTCTTGAGCGTGGTCTTTCCCAATAGCTTGCTCAAGAATGTATCATTGTGTTTTACCGGATAGCTCTCAATTTCAATCCCGGAGAAATCATCAGGAGCGATCTCAGTCATGGTAAGTTCAATCAGTTTGTTCTGCTCGATCGGTGTGAGACCCTTTTCCAATACGAGTATCTTCCCATTCCTTACTTCATCAAGTATCAATCTAACCTTTTCCATTGAGGTCATACCATCAAGCTTATCTTCCGAAATCAAATCCAATTGAATTCCTTTCATAATTATCACCCGAAATGTTGTGCAATTTCTTTGTATAGCA
>CABMHZ010000072.1 GCA_902386115.1 uncultured archaeon
TATGTAAGTGGCATAAACAGTAAAAGTATTGCCTTGCCTTTCTACCTTGCTGATGTTTATAATATGTCCGCCTGAATTTTGTACACCTCTAAAAACTACAAAGTTCAGATTATCATCAGTAGAAAAAGTATATTGTTGGGTCTCTTTTTTAATAACTATATTTTTCAAGCTTTCGTTAACCTCAAGAATACTGCCATTGATAATAGTGAACATACTCTCGGGTTTACCGTAGAGTCCATCGAGCGGACCAAAACCTATCACAGGATTGATCTTCAGCACCTCTGATTGTTGTGATATGCACCCTGATAGTATCGCTAACGCTATCGTTAAGATAAATAGTAATCTTAACTTAAAATTTTTGCTACATTCATTTTTGCATCTATTCGGGTACTTTTTTAACATCTAAATCACACAAATAGACATTATACAAGGTAATATTTAATATTTACTCCAAATCATTGAATTAAGACTGAATAATTTAATGATCTGCTAAAAATGATAATATCAACCCGTTGTAGTTTTACAATTACGTTGAAATTTTATAATGGCATTATAATGCCATTATATTTAAAAATCCATAAATAATATATACCACCTCTGCCATTAAAAATTGGGTCTGTAAAAAAGTCCAAGGGTAAAGGTGGTATAAAATCACAAATCATAGATACTCAGTTTTTTGCTGCTATAAAAGCTTGGAGTTCAGTGCATTTCAATAAGGATTGAGCTGAACTCCATGTCGCCCGAAGGCATAATCATGTAGGCTCTAAAAATACATAATGTCTTGCTTGGTTCTGCCTCTGGAGCAAATAGATAGAAGAAAAAATAAGGAGGAAATAAAATGAAAATGATTAAAAGAATCAGACTTGGCGTTTTGCTGGTGGCGGTGCTGGTAATAGGCATGGCGTTTGTAGCTACATCAAGCGCGCCTGCAGTGGATTCAAATATCAACGATTCAAATATCAATAACTCAAGTATAAATAATTCAAGTATAAACGATAGTTCGAACACTCAGGAAATTAAATTGCCGGATGATCAAAGAGCTACCGTAGCGACAAACATCAGTTATGAGTCTGAAATTGGAGACACTTCAGTGCCTCAGTTCAGAGAGGATGCTATCGTTTACTTCAAGGAAATGCCTGATATTGGAGCTTTTGCATCAAAGTATCGGGGAAAGGTAATTTTCGTTAAACCGGATATAAAGATGGCAGCTTTTGAAACAAACTCCATCGGAAAAACTGGAGAAGTAAATCAGAAAACACTGGATCTCATTAATGAGATTTCAAAGGATCCCCTCGTTGAGAAAGCATATCACGATGGATTTATGTTCGTAAGACCGGGGAAGGTGATTTCACCTGAATCCAAAATCACATATCCAGAGGACTTTGACATAAAAGGCTTGGCATATGCTCCTAAAGAGGTAAAGGTTGGATTTTGGAGATTACCATCCTCGCTTGAAGAGTTTGCTTCAAAGTATGGTGCTAAACTTGTATATGTAGAAGATGTCTTGCTTTTTGCTGTCTTCGAAACAGATAACACCACAGAATTCATCAAAAAAGTTTCAACTGACCCATATGTTAGACACGCTGAACCAAATGGTATTTTTCACAGTGGCTCTACACCAAATGATCCAAAATGGGACCTCCAATGGGGACCAAAGAATATACATGCTCCTGAAGCATGGGATTATCAGAATGGCAGTACAACCGTTGTCGTTGCAGTACTTGATACCGGTGTTGATTATAACCATGAAGATCTAGCCGGACGTGTCTATCAAGGATATAATTTCGTAAATAATAATTCCGACCCTATGGATGATAGCATCGATTCTCATGGAACTCACGTTGCAGGAATAGCAGGTGCTATTATGAATAATAGCAAAGGTATTGCTGGCATTGCACAATCGAATATATTCGCAGTAAAGGTAATGGATAGTAATGGTCAAGGTACAGCGGGTAACATCGCGAGAGGTATCCGCTACGCTGCCAACAATAGTGCAAAAATCATAAGTATGAGTATCTGGGCATATATCAATGACTCAGATATAGAAGCTGCTTGTAACTACGCATACTACACTAAAGGATCTCTGCTTGTTGCTATATCTGGGAATGATGGAATTCAACAAATAGCATATCCAGCGGCTCTTGATACTGTTATTGCCGTTGGTGCAACAGATTCTAACGATCAACGCTGGTCGAACTCAAATTATGGTTCTGAACTTGAACTTGTCGCACCTGGAGTCGAGATAAACTCAACAATTCGTAACAACCAGTATGCTAATGAGACTGGAACATCTATGGCTGCGCCGCATGTTTCAGGTGTTGCAGCACTCATATGGTCGCAGAATCCTGCGCTCAGTAACAACGAAGTTCGTCAGATATTAACAAATACAGCGGATGATCTCGGCTCCCCTGGCAGGGATATTTATTATGGTTATGGAAGGGTTAATGCATACCGCGCAGGCTCCCTACCTGGCTGGAGTTACAGAAAGCAAAAGACCATCACCGGCACAACCGCAGGCGCCCAGACAAATTACCAAATGAAACTCACGCTCTATAACAGCACCGGGACAGATACGCCGGGCAATATCTATCTTGGAGGCAATGTCAGGAGTGATTTCGGCGATATAAGATTCACAAAATCAGATGGAGTCACATTACTGGACTACTGGATAGAGTCATACACGCCAGGGGTAAGTGCAGTGGTGTGGGTTAAGGTTGATTCAATACCGGCAAGCCCAGGAACAGCAAATATTTATCTCTATTATGGTAGTCCATCGGCGACAAGTGCAAGTAATGGGAATAACGCATTTGTATTTTTTGATGATTTTAATGATGGAGCATATACTGGATGGTTTTTAAGAGCTGGAAATTCCATTTTAGGTGTTAGTAATGGATGGTTTACGGTTCAGGGTACTTCTTCTTATGGAAATGTAGAAGTAACAGCGGATAACTCAAATGTTTCAAACCATGCTTATGAATTAAAGTTACAGACAGACTTTGCAAACAATCCCAACAGGCAAGGAAGGTTCATGTTTAGAAGTACCAGACCATATTATAATTATGTAGTTGCTTTTTATCCGACCAATATTCGTTTACTTCGCCAAACAGGATCATATTCAGAAACCCAGATGGCTGGCACAACGTTTTATTGGGATGATACTAAAGTTTACAATATGAAGATTACTGGATATGGAAACCAACTGAATGTTTATATTAATGATGTTCTTACTCTCTCTGCTTCAGACTCAACATACAGTAGCGGGAATATAGAAGTAGGAAATAGAGAAGTTTATGGTGGTACATGGAAGTTCGATGATACCCGTGTTCGCAAATATAGCTCTCCAGAGCCAACCTGGGGATAGGGAGGTACAATTGATGCTCAGGTCTTATAGCGAAGCTCGGAAATAACCGTAATATCCATGAGAAATAAAACCGCAGATAAACGCAGACGAATGCAGATTTGTGGCTTCGTATCTGCATTCATCTGCGGCTAATTTTTTATAAATTACAGAAATTTCAGAAATATGCTATAAGTCAGCGGGTTCAAGAAGAACCAATGGGATGTTTTTAGGGAATCCTCCGACTTAAGAATTTATCTTACAAAAATCATACTTTACGAAATTAAAGGTAAAACCGGTGAATATTTCATAGAATATGAATTTAGTAAAACAAGTGGTAAGGTAGCTAGTGTCACGTCAATAATGTAGAGTCGTAAAATATATATTATATTCTCTTCATGATATATCTGAGATGATGGATTATGAAGAAATATATTGTAACACTTTCTAAAGAAGAACGTGATAGCCTTCGAGATCTCACTTTCAAGGGCACTCATAAATCACAGAAAATTCTCAATGCTCAGATTCTGCTGGGATGTGATGAAGGGGAGTATCAGATGGAACGTTCAACCAATGAAGAAATTGCTCGTGTTTTGGGCACGAGTATGAGAAAAATAGATCGCGTGAAGAAGCGATTTGTCATGGAGGGTATGGAAGCAGTTCTTATCAAGAAAAAAGGAAGCCGTGTATATGAAAAAAAGACTGATGGGGATTTTGAAGCCCATCTGGTTGCATTAAGTTGCAGTGAACCGCCAGAAGGCTTTTCAAGGTGGTCCCTGAGAATGTTAGCTGACAAAGTTGTCGAGCTTGGTTATATTGACAGCATCTCACACGAGGCTGTACGTGGTATTCTAAAAAAACGAAATAAAACCCTGGCAAAAAAAGGGTTGGGTAATTCCACCAGAGCATAATGGAAGCTTTGTTGCAAATATGGAAGCGGTTTTGGATGTCTATAAGCGTCCACATGATCCAAAAAATCCTGTTGTATGTATGGATGAATGCCCAAAACAGTTGATTGCTGAGACAAGAATCCGCATTCCCGTTTCACCTGGGCAGCCGGAAAAGCATGATTATGAATACAAGCGTTGCGGTATGTGTAATGTTTTTATTGCTTGCGAGCCTCTGGCAGGAAATCGCATGGTAAAAGTTACTGAAAGAAAAACCAAGCAGGATTGGGCTCTTTTTATGGAGGATATTGCACATCAATATGAAATGGCTGAAAAAATAACAATAGTTATGGATAATCTGAATACACACGAACCCGGATCATTTTATGAAACATTTCCTCCGGAAAAGGCAAAAGCATTATGGAGTAGATTCGAGTTTGTGTATACTCCAAAGCATGGGAGCTGGTTAAATATTGCTGAAATTGAATTGAATGTGCTCACAGGACAGTGTTTAGACCGAAGAATCGATGACATTGAGGTTGTCAGGAAAGAGGTGCTGGCATGGGAGAAAAACAGAAACAACAAAAATGCAAAAGTAAATTGGCGATTTACAACCGAAGACGCACGGATTAAATTATCAAGACTTTATCCGACTCTCGAA
>CABMHZ010000073.1 GCA_902386115.1 uncultured archaeon
GCTCCAGATATGGCTTTTACCCACCATGTATACGGCTTGTTAGTACCCATGCCACCATATATGATGGCCTACTTGATATAATTTACTATGTTATTTTTCGGTAAAGCCATAGTGATTACTTTGGTTATGTTATTTAAAAAAGAGATATTATCGAAAAGAAGATTCCTTTTTTTTAGAGATGATGAAACAAAGAGTTCTGAATTATCACTTGAAACAATTGACTACTGTTATGCTTATAATAAATACAAAATAATGACCAACGATCCAGAACTAACAATTATAAAACTCTTCAAAGATAAAACAATGCAAGTGTATACTGAGCCAGTTGAAGATTATTTAAATAAAGAGTTGCTGTTTAGTCTAAAAATTAGAAGACTCGAAACCGTTGAAGGCAAAAATGAATTAATACCTTCAAAAGAAATTGCCATCTGTAAGTTAGAAAATCTTGGTCAACCATCGATTTTTAAAATATTGAAATGGAATAAAATAAAAGAATATGAAATGGATATTAAGGATTTAAAGGAAAATAGAAGATTAGATAGCTTGAAACCATTTATTAATTTGAAATCAAACTACTTAGCGGAGAAATGTAATTTGAAAGATTTGGAAAATATTAAAAAGAGTATAGATAATTTAAATAAAGCTCAAGCAGGTGAATAAAATGAGACAAGAAGTATTAAAGGGAAAAATAATAAAAATACTCGATAATAAAAGGGTTATTGTTAATTTGGGGTACAAGGATAACGTCATGAAGGATATGAGATTTATTGTTTATGCGGAAGGTGAAAATATAAAGGATCCAGACACAAATGAATCTTTGGGTAAGAGAGAAATAGTAAAACATAAGATAAAGGCCACTCATATCCAAGAAAACTTTTCAATAATGGAAAGTGATGTATGGGTTAAGAAAACACTTGATTGGTTATTTGATGCTAGCCACAATTCGCAGATGGATTTATTATTGAAAGAAAAAGTTAAAACGGTTGAAGATGTTGATCTTGCTGTAAAGGTGGGCGATTTAGTTAGACAAGATGTAAGTTAAATTCTTACGTTATGTTTGATGAAAATGAGATCACCAGGATAAAAGCGGCAATCCGCAGGTTGCGGTTATCATGAGAGACCGGACCCATTCAGAACAGGTAATACGATGGGCAAAATATGTAAAATCGCATCCACGTTCAGTCTGGATCAAAGAAGTGAAACCTTTAATAGACTCACAGATTATCACGGCAAATAATTTCTATGAGCGCCTTGCAAAAATAGAGGGCGGGAATGAAAAAATAAGAAAGCTGAGAAATTTAAGGTAATACGGGGAGTAAATTTTTAGTGTCACCATAAAAACGCAGATGAAAGCAAAATAAGAGCGGATTCGCTATCACAAATCCGCGTTCATCTGCGGTTTCAGATCAATGAGGATTTCATGATAGCCCAACATCATAGTTTTTAGCAACATCCCCATCCTTAATATCCCTACTCTCCAATCAGTACCTCAAGAATGCTCCAAATCATCATCCACCCCCAGAAGTCAAAACTCCTCGTCCTACCCATCAAAGACAACTCAAAAGAACCATCTTTCCAGGGAACCCTCATCCTAAAGCATACCCCTAAAGGCTCCCGCGTCGGTAAATTCAGGATACGGCAGAGCGATAAGGAAGAATTCAGGGCGCCGGAGGAACTTATCGAACTCCTGCGCCTTGCCGATAAGATACTGATCGCAGAAGGGAACGAGGAGACAGAGGCGGGATTTAAGGAACTCCTTGCAGCATATCAACTGGATTATGGGTACACCAGCGCCTGCCGCCTCTGCCTTGCTGCGGGGAAGCATACGATCATCAGCGGCAACTCCATCCGCTTCCATAATGAGCAGATATGCGAGGAATGCGCCACAAAAGAACTGGTGCGGGAGATGAAGGCGCTCAAGATTGGAAAGCACGGGCAGGAGCGCCTCATCAGGATAATGCTTGGAACTCGCAACCTTGATAAGGTGCTTGCGATGCTGAGTCCCGATAAACTGGATTCAGGGCTGACTAGATTTGACACTATGGAAGCAAGCAAAGTTGAAAGTTCACTCAGGGTAAAAGACCTTCCTCTTCATCCTGAACTCAAAAAGATACTCCTCGCAAGGCTTAATGAACTCCTGCCTGTCCAGGCGCTCTCCGTGAAAGCGGGACTTCTTGATGGGAAGAACCAGCTCATTGTTTCCGCGACCGCAACTGGAAAAACACTTGTCGGTGAGCTTGCAGGCATCCAGAACATCCTGGGAGGCAGGGGAAAGATGTTGTATCTTGTTCCCCTTGTGGCACTGGCGAACCAGAAGTACGGGGATTTCACAAAGCGGTATTCATCAGTTGCATCAACGTCGCTGCGCGTGGGAACGAGCCGCATTATTAAAGATTCAAGAGGCATCCGCACAACGCTTACTTCGGATATCATCGTTGGCACGTACGAGGGACTGGATTTTGTTATCAGGTCTGGCAATAGAAATGCGCTCGGGAATATTGGTACAGTGGTAATAGACGAAGTTCACATGCTTGAAGACAAAGAGCGCGGGCACAGGCTCGACGGGCTTATCGCGCGCCTTAAGTTCATTTCCCCGAAAGCGCAGTTCATCTATCTCTCAGCCACCGTCGGAAAACCGCAGTGGCTTGGTGAGAAATTGGGTGCCGCACTCATCGAGTTCGAGGAAAGACCAGTGCCGATCGAGCGTCATCTCCTGTTTGCCCCCGAATACGAAAAGAAGAGGTTGATCGAACGGCTTGCCCGACTGGAATATGATAAGAAGTCCTCAAAAGGCTTCCGGGGGCAGACCATCGTTTTCACTAACTCGCGCCGAAACTGCGAGGTGCTCGCGCAGGGGCTTTCAATAAAAGCCATGCCTTACCACGCGGGACTATCGTACCATGAAAGAAAGAAAGTAGAAGAAAAATTCGGGAGAGGTGAGCTGCCCGTTGTCGTGACCACAGCGGCGCTTGCAGCAGGCGTTGATTTTCCAGCATCCCAGGTGATATTTGAATCTCTTGCAATGGGCATCGAATGGCTCACAGTGCGCGAATTCCAGCAGATGCTGGGGCGGGCGGGAAGACCCGATTACCATGACCTTGGCAAAGTCGTGCTGCTGGCTGACCCTGAAAAAAGGTTCGGGAAAGGAGACACTGAGGACGAGATCGCTTTCAGGCTGCTTCGCGGGGAACTTGAGCACTTCGGCGTGGACTACGGAGACGATGAAATGCTTGAAGAGACGCTTTCCAATATCATTGTCGCCCGCACGACGGATGAAATAAAGATGCTGAACGACCTGCTGCTCGGCGAAGGCGATTTCGGGCACCTGCTTGGCAAACTCAAAGAATACGGGTTCATTGAAAAAACTAATGCCGGTTACTCACCGACCGCGCTCGGACGCATCGTAGCCTCTCATTTCCTGAGCGTTGAGCAGACATTTCTCATTAAAAGCGCAGTGCTTGAAGGACGTGAGCCGATTGATATCGTTACAGAACTTGGTACTCTTGAGGCAGTGTTTTTCAGGTTCGCTTCGCAGTTATCCGATTCTCTGGGGACAGACCTTCCGACCAGGGTATTTGGCGCGGGTCTTGACATCGTTTTCTCAGCAGATGGATTATCAAAGCTCAAAGAGAACGTGAAACACACGATGCTTGACTTTGCGCGCGATTTTCTCGCATGCAGGTGCAGGGACGCGCCATACTGCGGATGCACAGAGAAAAAGTTCTCGGCGCGCGTGATCGAGCTTTGCGCCGAAGGATTATCACCTGAAAAAATTATCGCAGAACTTACGAGGCAGTACGGTGTTTATGCTTATGGCGGGGATGTGCTCAACTATCTTGACCAGGCTGCAAGGGCTCTTGAGGCTGTGGAGTTGATCGCGGGGATATTCGGGAAAAAGGAGTTATGTGCAAAGGCGCGGGGGTTGAGAGAGAGGATGGAGGGGTGACACATGGCTTTGCCATCGTGCTACCTGATATTCCTATAATTTTCATTATTCAAGTCCTATTTTACGATCTTTAGAATAACTGTTATCTTATTTTTCCTCTCGCAAATGATGCGAATATACCGATAAAACAAAAAGCTGCAAAAACCATGAACGCCGCGTTTACACTTTTCAAGAAAAGAGGGAAATATTCCGGAGTTATCTGTACGTTCCCGAGGTACACTGCAACTATCAGGGTCGCGATCCCCATGCTGAGCATCTGTCCGGTCAGCCTCATGGTTCCGAGAGTCGCTGAAGCTACCCCGTAAAATTTTTTCTCGACAGAGCTCATAACTGCATTCGTATTCGGGGAAGAGAACAGGGCAAACCCGAAACCAAGAATGATAAGACTGGCTATAATATATTCTACCGCTGTCGAATCATTTAAGAAACTGAGCAGTATCAGCCCTATCGTTGTAAAAGCCATGCCCGCCGAGGCAACTATTCTCGGTTCGATCTTATCCGAAAGCCTCCCGGCAAAAGGTGAAAAAAAAGCCATGACAACAGGCTGGGCAACAAGGATGAGACCGGAATACTGGGGGTCGAACCCTTTTATGTTCTGGAGATAGAGGCTCAAAAAAAAACTCACTGCGAACGTTGCGCTGTAGTTTATCAGTGCTGCAAGGATCGAAAGCGTGAACACCGGGTTTTTACGAAACAAATTCATGTCAAGGACGGGAGCTTTTGCTTTCATTTCCCAATAAACGAAAACAGCAAGACAGATTATGCTTGCAAGGATCAATTCTGCCCCTGTTATCCCCGGAAGCAAAGAAAATCCGTACATTATTGCAGCGAGTGAACAGCCATAGAATGCGGAACCGATGTAATCAAGCTTTTCTCCTTTTGCGTCTGCCCATTCTCCATTCACCTTCAGGGATATTAAGACAATTATTATTAACTCCAGAGGGACGTATGAAATAAAAATGCTCCTCCATCCGAAATTCTGTGTAAGGAATCCGCCTATTACCGGTCCCAGTGAGAGACCCAGGTAAACCCCGCCGATATTTATTCCCAGCGCCTTACCCCTTTCTCCAGGAGGATAAACCGAAGTCAGGATTGCTATCCCGGTGCCGAATATCATCGCAGCCCCTATACCCTGCACGACCCTTAGGACAATAAGTTCCATCTCGCCGGATGAGAAGACTATAAGAAGAGATGCAATAATATCGATCATTATGCCGTATTTGAATATCTTTTTCCTGCCGTAAATATCAGCAATCTTTCCGAACGGGACAAGGAACATCGCAGCGTCTAAAAGATATGCTGTAGAAACCCAGCTCAACATGACCACGTCCATCGAGAATTCTTTTTCGATGGACGGAAGCCCAATAAATACGGAGGAACCCATAAAAGGCGCAAGAAAAGAACTCAGGGTTGTAACAAGTAATACAACATTTTTATTTACTGTATTGTTCATTTTTCCTCCATTTATCTCAGGTTCAATCATATTTCTATTTTCGAGAACAGATAGCTTCCGACCACAAGGAACAGCGCTGTGACGAGTGAAAGCACTGCAAAATCAGTTATGAAACTAAAGTGCATCTGACCCGCAAGAGCGCCTCTTAATCCATCGACCCCGTATGTCAGCGGGTTCAGGCTTGCTGCAATGAATATCGAATCCGGAAGCCCCTCAAGCGGAAACAGCGCCCCGGAAAGGAAAAATATTGGCATCACAAGGAAATTCATGATCATCTGGAAGCCCTGCATATCCTCAAGCAGGGATGCTAAAGCGGTTCCCATAGCTGTAAAGAATAAAGCAGTCATTACCATGATCAAGAATGCAACGGGCAAAAGCGTGATATTGGTGGGTCTGAATCCTGCTGCGATCGCTATAAAAAACACGATAATGCCCTGAAGCGTTGCCACGGTCGCACCGCCAAGTGTCCTTCCTATCATGATATTCAGCCGGGATACGGGA
>CABMHZ010000074.1 GCA_902386115.1 uncultured archaeon
CGATATTATGGAATTGAAAGAACCATTATGACAGTTATGAATGTATATTCAAGTCAGGCACTTGATCCCCACGTCAATAGATATCGGTTTAGGGATGACTGGTGGGCTTAACCGATGACCAATGAATTATAACTCAAAGCAACTGGAATTTTTAGAAGTCTTGAAGAAAGTCTTTGCTGATAGAAAATATATTGAACTCTCTGACATGGCAGAATTGCCGCTCTCTGCTGAACGTCCGCTGGATTATTTCCAGATAGGTGAATTGAAGTCAATAGTTACAAAATGTAATGCGATAAAGGTGTGCTGATATGCATAAAGAAATATATGAAAACTGCAAAAGAATATCTCATCGAGAATATCGGTGAATTAGTCTCCGCCGGTGATGTTTATTATGACGCACAGCAGAACACATGGAATGTCAAGATCCTGGCGAAAACTCCTCACGGCATATTAATTTTGGGAGAGATACGCATTGATGAGAATAAAAATATTGTTGATGTGCCCACAAAAGAGACTCTTCTTTGCATTTTAAAAGCCAAGCTGCATGATGACCGCGTTCTGATTGATGTGTGACGTGCGGGTTTATGGCTGAATAACCTTAATTTTGGTGATTTTTTGGACAGGATAACAGGATGAACTGGATTGAGATGTATTTCGTATCCTGTCAATCCTGTTAATCCTGTCTAAAGGTGGTTTATTTTGGACAGGATAACAGGATGGACAGGATTAACGGGATCGGGAAATAAATCCTTTTGATCCTGTTAATCCCGTCAAAATTTGACGTTCTTATCGATGTCCCTTGCACAGAACCTTCCCGGTTAAAAATATAAATGAATAAGGTAAAAGAGTTAAATCATGAAAATCATTGTATATTGGTGAATCAAAATGCCTGAACTATTGCAGAGACTGAATGATGCCAGTAAGAGCCTCCCAAAGATGATAAAAAATAGGAAAACAAAAGTAGTAAAATTCAGCACAGAAGATATGATTGGAGTTCTGGAGAATTGGTCTCTCAAGAAAAGTTCTGTTGAGATAATAAGGAATACAAGAGAAGACACTGAATTATGAGTGCTTTAGTGGATATGAATATTTTCTTCAAAACTGGATAAATTCTGTATGTAGATAATAGATATTTATTGGTCAACCCAGGTTGACAAAGAAGATTTATATACTAATCCCGCCTTTTTAAGTTCGATTATGGAATTCAAATCTGTTTCAGCCAAGATGCCGATGAACGAAATTACCATGTTCAAAGCATTCTGCGAGAAGAAAGGCGTTTCTCCTGCCTCTCTGATAAGGGAATTGATTTTGCGGGAGCTTGAAGTGCCTGTGCCCCATACTGTTGCAGGGAGGAATAAGATCGTTTATGACAAAGAAAATGACAGGTTTATCTGGTCGATCGCGCTTGATAATGGCGAAGAGGTTGAGGTTTTGAGGAATGTTTCGCCGGCTTTTATGGAGGAGTTGCAGGATATAATTAATAGAGGTCTGGAGGAGAGGGCTTCGTTCATTGGAAGGGTGAAAAAGGATTCTGTGCCTGTGCCGAGCGGGATTTTGAGGAGGGGATGATTGATGAATTTTGATAGTATTCCAAGTGGATGGAAATGGAAGAAACTGGGAGAAGTATGCGAAAAATCCGAATATGGCTACACGACAAGTGCAAAACAAAACGGAGCAGATCCGCAATTTTTGCGCACAACCGATATAACTAATGGTGATATCAATTGGAAATCTGTCCCTTTTTGTGCAGATCCTCCCAATGATGAAGAGCGTTATCGCCTCAAAGATGGGGACATATTAATCTCAAGAGCGGGTTCGGTGGGTACGGCGGTAGTTATAAAAAATCCTCCACGATCAATTTTTGCATCATACTTGATCCGTTTTCGTCCAAGAGAAGAATTGAACCCTTCATTTGCTGGATTTTTCTTGAAATCGAATTTGTATTGGGCTCAACTCGGTAGCAAAATGTCTGGCACAACTCTGCCTGGGGTAAACGCAACGAATTTATCGAAAGTAAAAATCCCTCTCCCACCCCTCCCAACCCAGAAGAAAATCGCTGCCCTTCTTGAAAAAGCAGAAAAGCTCAGGGAGTGGAGGAAAGAGGCTGATGGGCTGACTGATAGGTTTTTGAAAAGCACATTTTTGGAGATGTTTGGAGACCCATTGGAGAATCCAAAGGGATGGAAAAAAGGAAAAATGGGAGATTTCTTTTCTGATGTCAGATATGGCGTTTCGATGAAATCCTCCTCAAAAGGCTTTCCAATTATAGGTATGAATAGCATTAGTTACGAAGGAATAATTGATTGGAATAATTTATCCAAAGTAGATTTGTCTCCAGATATTTTCCAGAAAGAAAAATTGGAAAAATACGATTTACTTTTTAATCGAACAAATGCATCTAATTTGGTGGGGAAAACGGGAATCGTTGATAAGGAAATTGATGCAGTTGCCGCATCATATTTGATTCGACTTCGGATAATGCCTTCTTTTCAACCATATTTTGTTTGGTACCTTATGAATAGTCCTTTTTTAAAAGCAATATTTTGTCAGAAATGCAAGAAAGCAGTCAATCAAGCTAATATAAACTCCAAAGAATTGGCAGCATTTCCTGCAATATTTCCTCCTCTCCCACTCCAACAAAAATTCGCCTCAATCGTCCAGCAAGTCGAACAAATCCGCGCGCATCAAACCCAATCCAGGCAGCACATTGATAATTTCTTCAATGTCTTGATGCAGCGAGCGTTTCGCGGTGAATTGGAGGCATGAGACAGGAGCTATTCAATACAATAATGTTAATCGACAGGATTAACAGGATTGACAGGATACGAATTACATTTAAATCCCGTTCATCCTGTTATCCTGTCTGAAATCACAAAAAATCAAATTGGTATTCAGCACGCCTGTATCGATAATTGAATATGAGATAATAATGATTAACAAAACCACAAATTTGGACAGGATTTACAGGATCGACAGGATACGAAATAAATCTCAATCTAGGTCATCCTGTCCATCCTGTTATCCCGTCCAAAATAAATCACCTTTAGACCGGATTAACTGGATTGACAGGATACGAAAAAACTCAATCCCGTTCATCCTGTTATCCTGTCTAAAAAAGTAAATATTTTCATATGATTCAAGGATATAAAAGAGGAAGTAGATATGGAATTTGAAGGTCTTACAGAAAAAATCATAGGATGCGCATTTCAGGTCTATAACACGATGGGTTATGGCTTTTTGGAATCTGTTTATGAAAAATGTATGCTTATCGAATTAAGGAAAGCAGGTCTAAAATCAGAATATCAAAAACCTATTACTGTCCACTATGATGAAGAAATTGTAGGTCAATTTGTGGCAGATATATTTGTTGAGAATACCATTATTCTTGAGTTAAAATCAGTGAAAACCTTAGCTAAAGCGCACGAAGTTCAATTAGTAAATTATCTGGTGGCGACAGGTAAAGACGTTGGATTATTGATAAATTTTGGAGAACAAAAAGTCGAAATAAAACGGAAGGTGAGGGTGCTTCCCGATGTTTAAAAATAGCTTATCCTGTTCATCATGTCATCCTTTCCGTAATAAACCACCTTTAGACCGTATTAACAGGATTTACAGGATAAATATATCTCGATCCAGTTCATCCTGTCCATCCTGTTATCCTGTCCATAATAACTCAAATTTAGACTGGATTAACAGGATTTACAGGATACGAAATAAATCTCAATCCAGTTTATCCTGTCCATCCTGTTATCCTGTCCATAATAACTCAAATTTAGACCGGATTAACAGGATTTACAGGATACGAAATATATTTCAATCCCATTCATCCTGTTATCCTGTCCATAAGGCAAATGGAGCATCAAAATGTTAGACTCAGAACTCAAATCCAAAATAAACCAGCTCTGGGATAAATTCTGGAGCGGCGGCATCTCAAACCCCCTGCAAGCGATAGAGCAGATGTCCTATCTCCTCTTCATGAAGAGATTAGAAGACGAAGACATCGCAAGAGAACAGAATGCGCAATTATCAGGGGAAAAATACGAGTCGATCTTTAAAGGTAAAGAAGGCTGCAAATGGTCGCACTGGACAAATCTTCCGGCAGATAAGATATTAGAGCATGTGCGTGACAAGGTTTTCCCGTTCCTCCGCAACCTGGGCGGGGAAGATTCCCTTTATTCCAAATACATGCAAGATGCCGTCTTCACGATCCCTACCGCATCGCTGCTCATTGAAGCTGTAAAGATCATCAACGGCATGCACATAAAGGAACAGAACAGGGATACCAAAGGCGATATCTATGAATATCTACTCTCGGAATTGAAAACCGCAGGAAAGAACGGTCAGTTCAGGACACCGAGACATATTATTAAAATGATGGTTGAATTAACTGCGCCAAAAATCGGGGATATTATATGTGATCCTGCCTGCGGGACTGCCGGGTTCTTAGTTGCATCTTATGAGTATATTTTAAAGGAGAACACATCACCTGAATTCATCAAAAAAGATGAACAGGGAAATGAATATAACTTCAACGGACATAAATTGAATGAGAAACCGTGGGCTGCTCTAAGGGAGACCACATTTTACGGTTTTGATTTTGACCAGACCATGACAAGGATTTCATTAATGAACCTCATGATGCACGGGATAAACAATCCGAATATCAAGAGCATAAATACGCTCTCCACAAGGTACAATGAAGCAAATTATTATGATGTCGTGTTAGCCAATCCTCCGTTCAAAGGGAGCATAGACGAATCCGAGATAAGCGGGAAATTCACTATCAGGACAAAGAAAACAGAGATCCTTTTCCTGGAATTGATGTACAACATATTATCAGGCAGTGGAAGATGCGCCGTAATCGTGCCTGATGGCGTTTTGTTCGGTAATTCAAATGCCCATAAACAGATCAGGAAGAAACTGCTTGAACAATGCAGGTTAGATGCGGTAATTTCCATGCCTTCCGGAGTATTCAAGCCATATGCTGGAGTATCCGCAGGAGTTCTTATTTTTACCAAAGGGGAGCCGACAGAAAAGGTCTGGTTCTATGGAATGGCATCCGATGGTTATAGCCTTGATGACAAACGGACTTTCATTGATGGAAAAGGCGATATACCTGATATTATTGAAAAATTCAAGAGCAGGAGTAAGGAAAAATTTGAGGACAGGAAATCAAAATATTTCTTTGTGCCATTTAAGGAAATTAAAGAAAATGATTATGATTTGAGCATTTCAAAGTACAGAGAGATCGAATACGAGGATGTACAGTATGAAAAGCCGGAAGTAATAAAAATGAAAATACTGGAACTGGAGAATAAGATAACTACGACATTAGAGGAATTGGAGATTTAATTATTTATTCTTCCCATACTTTCGAATCTCCTCGATTACCCTCTTATCTATCACTCCCGGCTCTGTCATCTTCCTCGCGTCAAGTATCTCGTTCAGGTATTTCTCAGGGATGACATCTTTCTCGATAAGCACCTGCTTCAGGGACTTATTCTCAGAAAGCGCCGTCTTCACAAGCATAGCCACTTTCTCATAACCGATGTATGGATTAAGCACCGTTGCCAGCGCGTGGCTGTTCTCAATGAGTTCAGAACATCTTTTTTCATCCACTACCATGCCTTCGATGCAATCCGCCCTGAACATCCTGACCGTGTTGGTCAGTAGCTCGATGCTCCACAAAATGTCATAAGCAATAAGCGGAGTCATCACATTGAGTTCCATCTGTCCCGCTTCCGCTGCAAGTGATACCGCATGGTCGTTGCCGATGACCTGGAAACAGACCATGTTCACAGCTTCCGGGATCGAGGGATTTATCTTCCCCGGCATGATGGATGAGCCTGGTTCGACTTCGGGCAGGATTATCTCGGCGATCCCTGTTTTCGGTCCTGAATTAAGAAGCCGCAGGTCGTTTGAGATCTTGTTAAGCTCGATAGCTAATATCCGAAGCGCACCGGATACCTCCACAAACCCCGCCATGCTCCAGTGGAGCATAATACTGTCCCCCTGATAAAACTGAAAACCCGTGAGGTTGCTCAGTTCCGAAATGATCGTCTTTTTGAAATCAGGATGCGTATTGATGCCTGTGCCGACTGCGGTTCCTCCGATCCCCAGTTCCATCATGCTGTTTTCCGATGCAGCAAGCCTCACGATGCACTTACTGAGCGATGAGGCATAGCCACCGAACACCTGACCGTACCTTATGGGCACAGCGTCTTCAAGATGAGTCCTTCCGACCTTGATAACATGGTCGAATTCCTTTTCTTTTGCAAGGAAAACGTCAAATATTTTTTCCAGTTCTTCGATAAGAGGTGAAAGTGTGAAAAGCACGCTCAATCGTATCGCGGTCGGTATCACATCATTGGATGACTGCGCCATGTTTACATGGTTGTTGGGGTGAACGAGGTGATAATCGCCCGGTTTTCCTCCAAGTTTCCTGATTGCTACATTAGCAATGACCTCATTCATATTCATGTTAAATGGCGTTCCAGCGCCAGCCTGGAACACATCGAGTATGAACTGGTCGCTGTATTTACCTTCGATTACTTCGTCGGCAGAACTGACTATGGCTTCCCCGATCTTCTTATCGAGCACACCGAGTTTCATATTGGCAAGCGCGGCGGCTTTTTTAATGAGGGCAATTGATTTTAGGAACTCATGCTTTGCCCTTATACCGCTTATCTGAAAGTTGCGTGAGGCGCGTGTGGTGAACGCGCCGTAAAGTACGTTATCGGGAACCTCGATCTCGCCGAGACTGTCTTTTTCAAGTCTTGTCATAATAACTGTATGTATTATTCTTTGCCATATTTAATCTTACATTTAAGATAGTTTTTTATCATCTACGGTTATTAAAGTTGAAAAGAATCAGATACTTGAAATTCAAGAACTAAGCTAAGGGATTCTCATGCAGGCAGAAGACGGAGATAAAGTCAGAGTCGAAACAAAAGGATTGCAGTTTGAAGGGATTCTCATGCCCTCACAGACAGGGAAGTTAGTCCTGAAATTGAAAAACGGCTACAATATCGGTATAAACCCGGACTCAGCATCCATTACCCTTCTTGAAAAAATGGACAAAAAAAAGACACCGGGTGAAGCACCAAAAACCTCCAAGAAGAAATCCGGACTCCCCCGCATCTCAATTCTCTCAACAGGCGGCACCATAGCAAGTAAAATTGACTACCGCACAGGCGCCGTGACTTCGCAGTTCAATGCAGAGGACATCCTTCGCGCCATCCCCGAGCTTGAGGAAATAGCGGACTACAACTGCAGGATGATATACAGCATCCTGAGCGAGAATATGCGCCCCTCTTACTGGATCGAGCTTGCCCGCGCCGATTACGAGGAAATAAAGAACGGCGCCGACGGTATCATTATCACCCACGGCACTGACACCATGATGTACACCGCCGCTGCACTCTCATTCATGATAGAAACGCCTGTCCCCATAGTGCTTGTCGGTTCGCAGCGAAGCGCCGACCGCCCGAGCAGTGACAATGTCATGAACGCGGTATGCGCCGCAGCGGTCGCAACTAGCGATATCGCCGAAGTATGTGTAGTGATGCACGGCTCGACAAGCGACGACTTCTGCTCCATCCACAGGGGCACGAAGGTGCGAAAGATGCACACCTCGCGCCGCGACGCCTTCCAGTCCATAAATGCAAAACCCATAGGACGCGTTGAGTACCCGTCCCGCGAGATAAAGCTCCAGTCAAATTACGTTAAGCGGGGAGAAAAAAAGCTGGCTCTTCACGATAAGCTCGAGCCGAAATGCGCGCTGATAAAATACGCCACCGGGGCGAGCAGTGAATCCATCCTGTTCC
>CABMHZ010000075.1 GCA_902386115.1 uncultured archaeon
ACCTGATATCAGATGAATCCGCGACCCTTAACCTTATTTTACCCATGAGAGGAGTGCATCCATAATTTCCATCACATGTATCAAGAGTCACTACATTCGGGTTTCTCATTATTATCTGGTTACCAGTGACATCCGTTACTTCCATTTTGTCGAATCTGTCGCCATTTTTGACGGATGTGTAGCTTTCAGATATCTGGAACGTCCCTTTTACGAATGCGGCTGTGGCTTCTTTCCCGCGGAATATGTTATCAATGCGAAGCGCAATTATTGGAAGGTCTTTGACTGAACCAAAGTCTTTAGAATATGTGAAGACCTGCCCTGGTTCTTTGATATCATCATAAATCTCGTTGCCATCTTTAAACACGGTCAGCCAGACAGAAGCAGTCCCGGCGCCCATGTTGACATCTTTGATCTTAATAACGTAGCCTTCATTAAGGGTGAGCGTGCTTCCTGCATAAATTATGCGCTGGGTGTCGTCGTCTATAAGCACTTTGTGGAGATGGCTGCCCGCTATTGTGGACAATGCATCTCCTTTTAGCGTTATGGCATTGCCCGCAGAATACCCTGCGAAGTAGGTGTCACCCATGAAGCCTATGACATTGTACGTTCCAAGGGCATTGTACTTGAAAGAAACTTCCTTTGGGCTGGTACTATAAACCAGATTATCTATGGCTACAGTCATGTCCGACCTGTTGAGTGTCAATTTCTCTGTTCCGACATCATCGTCCAGGTTATAGTAGAATCCCTCGAAGTTCAGTGGCGTCCATTCACTACTATTTTCATTATTGGAAATCGTGCCCCTTACCTCGTATTCTCCAGACCTTTTTACCATCGGTGCAAAGCGCAGCGTATCGTTATCTGCTACTATGAACTTGAGATCACCCATTATATCTATAGTTGAGCCTGAAGAGAGAGTAAAGCTGTTCCTGTTGTTCATCGTGATGCCATTGTTTGAAGTACTGGTTATTTCCATTATCCCGTAACTGTTGGAGGAACTTACGGACGTATAACTTTCCGATATCTGGAATATGCCGTTTATCTGCACCATGCTTTCCGTGGTTCCCTGGAACACACTTCCAATGTGCAATGCGATCAAAGGCAGATCCTTCACGGAGCCCACTTTCTTTGAATATACAAATGTATCTCCGACTGAAACAATGTCAAAATATACCTCCGCATTATCTTTCAATATCGAGATCATTGCTTCCCTGCCTGCGCCTAAGTCCTTTAGTGTTACCGCATAACCATCTCCCAGAGGATAGGTTGTGGATGTTCGCACAGTATGAGTGTCCTTGTCGTCCATCAATACTTTGTGGAGCTGCGAATAGCCAATTGTGCTTACAGGACTGCCTTTTGTGATTGAAAAGTTGGTCGCCTGCGTGTACCCGGCAAAATACTTATCAGCCATAAACCCTATGACATTATAGCCTCCCCATCCTGTGTACTTGAACGAGACGTTTTCTGTTCCTGTAGTGTATATGAGTTTCTCCTTCTGTACGGTTCTGCTTCCGCTATCCAGGTTTATCTGGAGCGATTCGTTGCCTACGTCATCGTCCACATCGTAGTAGAAGGCATAGAAGCTCATGGGGCTCCATGTATAGGAAAGGCTCATGTCCTTGCTTGCGTCCCAGACACGGTTGCCTGAGGCGTAGGTCTTGGAGTGGACTGTCCAGTTCCAGGTTTTCATGGCAGAGCCATTTGCATTAGAACCGATGACTGAAATGTTCCAGAAGCCTGTGGAAGGCGAACTTTCAAGATAATAAGAAGACCGATTGTCGCTTACCCCCGTGACTGGTGTGCCATTCTTCCACCAGGTTATTGTAACGTCCTGATTGAAGGATACAGTGAAATTGATAGTTTCTTTTCCAATGGTAACTGGATCCGATGGTGGACTCGATGATTGGACTTGCGGAGCCGGATATATGGTCGAGAAGCTGTATATAGTTGAATTTGAAACATGACTTTGATTTAAACTATTATAAGCAAATACTGAATAAAAATAGGTTGTATTCTCGGTTAAACCGGATAGAGTTATCTTGCGATTTGTTGTACTTGTATTATCACCGACGCCTAACGTTCCAAGCGATGGTGTTGTTCCATAATATATGCTTGTAAGTGCATTGGTCTGGTCTAAACTGAATGAAATGTTTACACTAAAAGCGGAAGGAGTATCAGTAGATGGAGGTAATGTAAAAATAGGAGCTGTCAGATTTGCCGTCATGAAGCTACTTATTGTTGAAGTCGTAAAATTACTCTGATTTGTGAAATTATAAGCAAATACCGAATAAAAATATGTTGTATTTTCGGCTAAACCGGATATGGTTATCTTGCGGTTTGTTGTACTTGTATTATCCCCGGCGCCTAACGTTCCAAGTGATGGAGTTGTTCCATAATATATGCTTGTAAGCGCATCGCTCTGGTCTAAAGTGAATGAAATATTTACGCTTGAACCAGTCGGAGGGTCATTAGAAGGAGGTAATGTGAAAATAGGGGCTGTTTCAACGATTGTGGGTGCATTTACCGTCCACCACCATGTTGTCATGGAAATGTCACTTGAATTGCTTTCATTTACAGCAACAACAGAAACATTCCAGAATCCTACCAATGCACTGGAATTGGGATATGAAGAAGAGGTCTGATTAGGATCAGGACCCTTAACAGTAGTATCATTTAGATACCATGTGACTGTCGCATTATCACTGATTGATATCAAACTGAACGTCCTTGAAGCTCCACTGGTATCACTTACCGATTGGTATCCTGTTGGATCGATTGTTAACGCCATCGCCACTGAAAACAATCCGATCATCACCAAAATTAATCCAATTCCTCTAATTACATTCTTAATTACCATATTTTCCCCTCATATCGAGTCTAATTATTATCTCCTTGACCTTCACCACGAAGCATAATCCCTTCGATGAATTAAACATCATAAGAACTCATTATATAAATAATTTCTCTGAAAAAAGCCAACTTGCGGGCAGTTTGTTATCCTTTTCCACCTTATTTCATTTCAAGTCTCTCTTAAAATTGCATCCCATGTATCTGGCATACTAAATTATCTGGTAAATTTGAAGAAATGAAACAATGGAATTTTTGTGCAAAAAACATTATATACTATTAACCAGAATGATTCAATGTTAAATTAAAGGGGGTAAAATATGGCAAAAGAACCACAGAAAACTTTTGAACAGAATATGGAAGCAATGAGCAAAATGTCTCCAGAGCAGGTGCAGGCAAAGATAAAAGAGTTGGATAAAATCTGTATCTGCGGGAAATGTCCTACATATGTTGGAACAGGAGAAAAGAAACTTACGTTTTGTGCGATCGGGAAAAGCACGATTATTAAGAAAGATAAAGGCTGCATCTGTCCTGGCTGCCCTGTACAGAAGACGATGGCTCTTCGATGGGATCGCTATTGTGTCAAGGGTTCCGGCAAAGAGCAGTTCGGGATGAAATAATATTAGTATATGGCTAAATGGCTGTGTACTGTCTGCAATATCTATGTTTATGATGAGAGGGTAGGTGACTCTAAAACAGGTATAAGCCCGAACACAAAAGTTTCAGATTTTCCGGATTCCTGGAGATGTCCTGTTTGCGGCGCAACCAGGGATAAGCTCGTCCCAATCCCGGAAGAGGAATACTGGCAGAAAGCCAGGGCTTATACTGACTTTTCCGAGAAAAAAGAGGAAAAAAGGAGCATTCTGGTCGGTGTTGACAACCCGCAAACCGTGCCTGAATTAAGGCAGGAATACGGGACACCTCTGGGATTTCGCGGCATTGGTCAGGGTTTAACGTATCTTGCCAATTTTTCCGCCCTCTCAAAATACCGGCTAAAGAAAAGGCTCATCTCAAACCATGCAGACCCGGTAATTGAGACTGCTTTCCTGGGAACAAAAGTAAGTATGCCTGTATTAGGGGCTCCCATGAGCGGTCTCAGCTATGTGAGCAATATTACTGAAGAGGATTTTGCATATAATATCCTGGAAGGATGTAAAGTCGCAGGGACTATCGGATGTACAGGCAACACATCCAGAGACTATGAGATGATACATCCCGCTATAATGGCTCTTAAAAAAGTCAAAGGTCACGGAGTGAACATTTTCAAGCCGCAGTCGCAGGAAATCCTGAAAGACTTGATAAGGCAATCTGAAAAAGAAAAAGCAGTGGCTGTAGGCGTTGACATAGATGGAGCCGGTTCGGTGAACTTTACGCTTGCCGGAAAACCTGTTTTCAGGAAAACCATCGATGAACTGAAAGAGCTTAAAAATACTACCCGTCTTCCATTCATTGTCAAGGGAGTCATGTGCATAGAGGATGCATTAGCTGCGGTCGAAGCCGGAGCCGATGTCATAGGCGTTTCCAATCATGGCGGCAGGGTCATTGATTCAGGGTCCGGGGTTGCAGAAGTACTTCCTGAAATTGCAAAAGCGGTAAGAGAAACGGATAACGGTGAAAGGATCATAATTACGGCAGACGGGGGGGTAATGACAGGATATGATGTCGTCAAAATGCTGGCGTTAGGGGCGGATTTCGTTCTCGTGGGAAGACCGCTTGCGAGAGAGGCGGTTTCAAGCGGGGCAGAAGGCGTTAAGAGGATTCTGGAGTATTTAAGGACGGATATTAGAATTGCAATGATAATGACTTCCTGCAATACCCTGGATGAAATAAATGAAGGGATTCTTATAAAGGAGAAGCATTAAATGAATAATTATAGTCATCCAATAAATCCGGGAGATGGAATATGCTAAATGTGTACATTATTTTCTATACTCGTTACGGCAACACATTAAAACTTGCAGAACTGATAGCACAGGGCGTTCGTTCTGTCAAAGGATGCGAAGCGGTCTTACGAAGAACTGCCGAACTTACCCCTGAAGATATCATTAAAAAGGACGAGCGCTGGAAAATAGCGAGGGAATCCATAAAGACTATACCTGAAGCAAAGGCAAGCGATCTATTTGATGCCGATGCCGTTATCTTTGGAACTCCGACACGTTATGGCAATATGAGCTCTTCATTAAAGGATTTTATCGACAAGACTGCCGGGGTATGGGTCAAAGGAGGTCTTGTTGGAAAAGTGGGCGCTGCCTTTACCTCAAGCACTTCGATACATGGCGGACAGGAGACCACGCTCCTGACAATGTTCATCCCGATGCTCCATCATGGGATGATCATCGCAGGAATTCCTTATTCAGAAGAAAAATTATTTACAACGACAGCAGGTGGCTCCCCCTATGGCGCATCATCAGTGACGGGTGTAATGGCAGACCAGCCCCCCACGG
>CABMHZ010000076.1 GCA_902386115.1 uncultured archaeon
CAATCGACGTTCTTCGAAAAGCAAAGCGCATGGGATTAAGCGATGAAACCATTGCCAGCATTTGCGGGAGGACGCGCGAAGAGATCAATGACATGCGAAGAGAGCACGGCATTATCCCGACTTACAAGATGGTGGATACCTGCGCAGCCGAATTCGCGGCTGCCACGCCGTACTATTATTCCACTTACGAAGACCAGTGCGAGGCTGCACCTACGGACAGGAAGAAGGTTCTCATCATCGGCTCAGGTCCTATCCGCATCGGGCAGGGCATCGAATTCGATTATTGCACTGTACATGCAGTCACCGCCTTGAGGGAAGAAGGTATCGAAACACACATAATTAATAACAATCCTGAAACTGTGTCCACAGATTACGATACTTCTGATAAGCTTTTCTTTGAGCCACTCACTCTTGAAGATGTCATGAACGTAATCGACCGGGAGCGCCCTTATGGCGTCATGGTGCAGTTCGGGGGACAGACATCAGTGAACCTCGCCATCCCGCTTAAGAAAGAACTTGACCGCAGGACTGACCTTCATACTGTCATTCTTGGCACCACACCCGATAACATGGATATCGCGGAGGACAGGGGTCGCTTCAATGCAATGATGAAACAGCAGGGTATACCGCAGCCGGAAGCGGGATGCGCTACAAATTTCAGCGAGGCTTTCAACGAAGCTAAAAGGATCGGATACCCGGTGCTTGTCCGTCCCTCATACGTTCTCGGAGGGAGGGCAATGGAGATAGTGTATGATAATAAAGACCTCGAACGCTACCTGAAAGAAGCTGTCAGAGTATCCAACGAGCATCCGGTTCTTATTGATGATTTTCTCGATAATGCAGTTGAAATAGATGTGGATGCCATCTGCGACGGAAAAGATGTTCTTATCGGCGCCATAATGGAACATATCGAGGAGGCTGGCATCCACTCCGGCGACTCGGCATGCGTTATCCCGCCTCAGTCCCTTAAACCGGAGATACTCGCTACGGTTCGTGATTATGTCAGAAAGATTGCACTTTGCCTCCATGTTGTGGGGATAGTCAATATCCAGATGGCAACCAAGAAAGGCGTGGTCTATGTGCTTGAAGCAAATCCAAGGTCAAGCCGCACCATTCCGTTCGTGAGTAAGGCAGTAGGACTGCCGCTTGCCAAGATAGCGGCAAGGGTTATGGCAGGACATACGCTCAAAGAACTCGGATTTAAAGGCGATCCGGTCACGAAACATGTTTCAGTGAAGGAAGTGCTGCTGCCATTCGATAAACTCCCCGGCGCAGATCCTTTACTTGGTCCTGAGATGAAGTCAACCGGCGAAGTGATGGGAATAGATTATGATTTCGGGCGGGCTTTTTTCAAGGCTGAATGGGCTGCTGATAACATCTTACCGCTCAAAGGGACTGTGTTCATGTCAATACGTGATGAGGATAAACCGCTCATCGCAAAGGTGGCTAAAAAGATGCAGGCTGCTGGGCTTCGGCTGATCGGAACGCGCGGCACTGCGAAATTCCTGTCGCAGAACGGGGTAAAGATGGATATTATAAACAAGGTTAACGAGGGCGGGTCCAATATCGTTGATCTCGTCCATAAGAAGGAAGTTGACCTTATAATCAATACCCCTACGAGCAAGCAGACAGTGAAGGATGGTTTCCAGATCAGGCGCGCGGCTGTGGATTTCAGCGTGCCGTATATTACGACCATACAGGCTGCGCTTGCGGCGGCGGATGCTATCGAGGCGATGAAGAAGGGTGAGATCACGATCAAATCCATGAATGAATATCATGCCGGATCATAGTCAAAAGGATGAAGAACGGGGAGATACAGTTCGTGCTGAACACGCCAGTGGGCAAGCAGAGCTCCTACGACGACAGCTACATACGCAAATCAGCTATCAAATTCAAGATCCCTTATTTCACTACCACGGATGCAGGGCGGGCGGCTGCAAGGGGTATCAGGGCAGCGAGGGAGGAAAGTGTTGAGGTGAGGTCGCTGCAGGAGTATCATGAGGGGATTGAGAAGAATTGGGACGAGAAACGATATACATCTTAGCCAGAATGATAATATAGCGGAAAATTTGGGGCACGATTTTACAAAGAAAGAGTTTTAGAGAACCACTCATACCCTGCTATGTAATTCGCTAACTGTATTTTGATTTCAAAACTTGTATCATGCCAATCTGATATTTGTTTTTGTCGTGTTATAATGAGATTAACGAAATCTTTGATTTTAATTAAGAATAAATCTTCTATAAATGATATAAACACCGGATCGGATAATTTTGTAAGGATTCTATTTGGAGTAGTAATATCATTGAAAGTAAATATGTTGGAAAAGATACGTATTTTCCATTTGAAATAAGAGAATAACAATCGAACAAAAATGTAACCTCATTGAGATTTTTTATTTTGGAATTAAAAGTGAGATCATTTTTGGTATCTTTTGGAAATAAATATTCAATAAATGAAGATGATCTACGTTTGAAAAGTTCAGGATGCCAAATTCTCGCATCATAAATAAAAGGTGTTAATGGCCCCTGATAACTAGTGTCCAGTCAATAATGTAAAGTCTTAAACTATATATCATATGCCATCCATCATATATCTGAGAGGATGGATTTGAAGAAATATATTGTAACACTTTACAAAGAAGAACACGATACCCTTCAAGA
>CABMHZ010000077.1 GCA_902386115.1 uncultured archaeon
AGAACGAAAGATTCGGGGAAGATTATAAAAAACTCTCTGCCGCTATTGTTTTAGGAAAGGACCACCTGAATAAAATGAGCCTCAAGCACGGCGACAGGGTCAGGCTGGCTAACAGCTCTGGATGTGTCGTGGTGGAGGTCAGGGAATCAAAACGGGATGAGCCTGGAGGACTTGCGTTCATGGTAAACAGCCCCTGGTCAAACGCCCTTGTTCCCAGTGACACGGGAGGAAGAGGTATACCGGAATTCAAGAACATAACCGCAAAGATCTCGCTGACAAAGGATGAGATCACGACTCTGGAAAGTTTAATTGCAAGATGACCATGCAGGAAAAATCCTCCAGACCCTTTGTATTCATCAATGCTGCCATGAGCGCAGACGGCAAAATTGCCACCATCGAGCGAAAGCAGACAAGGATATCAGGAAGTATCGACTTTGACCGCATGGACGAACTGCGTGCAACTTCAGATGCTATTATGGTTGGAATAGGCACAGTCCTCTGCGATAACCCGAGCCTGACCGTAAAATCTGCGCAGCGCAGGGATAAGAGGCGATCATCCGGACTTCCTGAGAACCCTGTGAGAATCGTGGTGGACAGCACGGCGCGCACACCGGTTGATGCTGATATATTCAAGAAGGGTGAAGGAAAAAGGATAATTGCGGTGGCGGAAAGCGCGCCGCAGGAACGGGTGAAACAGCTTGCAGGGCGCGCCGATATAATAATTGCAGGTAAAAAAAATGTTGACCTTGAAAAACTGCTCGCTGAATTAAAGGCTCGCGGCATCCACCGCCTGATGGTGGAGGGCGGCGCGACATTGAACTGGGGTCTTATTTCCGGGGGATTTGTGGATGAAATATATAATTTTATCGGGAACATCATAATCGGCGGAAAAAGCGCGCCTACTCTTGCCGACGGTGAAGGGTTCAAGAACGGTTTTTGCAGGCTTGATCTTCTATCGTGTGAGAAAATGGAAGACGGCGTCCTTATTAAATGGAAAGTATTATATAAATAATAATCACGAAATGATTTAATAGGCAAAAGAATATCCCTTTATACTTTTAATGATAATCAACGTAAATAAATGCCTGATAAGAATAACAAATATTTTGCAGCCCATAAGGAAATAACAAAGGTAGCGAGATTATCTATATATTCCAATTCATTCCTGCTTCTGATAAAGATAGGAGCAGGGATCATGATGGGCTCAATATCCGTGCTATCAGAAGCCCTCCATACCGGCATAGACCTGCTGGCAGCGGGGATAGCCAATTATTCTGTCAGGAAAGCAGGTGAGCCGGCGGACGATGAGCACAGGTTCGGTCACGGCAAGTTCGAGAACGTTTCCGGCACTGTTGAAGCTATCCTGATATTTGTTGCAGCGATAATCATACTTTATAAAGCAAGTGAAAAGATCCTGCATAATGAAGGGGTGGATTATGACCTGATCGGAATTGGAATTGTTATCATGGGGATATCTACCATTGTGAACTTTTACGTGTCAAGGAAGATCATGAAGGTTGCAAAGAAAGCAGAATCAATCGCCCTTGAAGCGGATGCATATCATCTCACGACGGACGTTTATACATCGGTCGGCGTCTTTATCGGTCTTATTCTCATATGGATTACAAAAAATCCTATTTTTGACCCAATTATTGCAATAATCGTTGCTATTATAATCCTGAAGGCATCGTATGACTTGACGAAACGTTCAGTTTCAGGGATCATGGATGTTAAACTTTCCAACACTGAAGAAGAACTTATCAAATCCATCATTACCGAACACTATTCTGATTACGCTGAATTCCATGACCTGCGCTCAAGGATGTCGGGGGCTGAGAGATTCGTTGACCTACACCTCGTAGTGCCAAAAAACCAGCCTGTGGGTGAGGCACATGATTTCTGCGACCACCTCGAAAAGGACATTAAGGAGAAAATCCCCAACCTTTCGATTTTGATACACATCGAACCTTGTGAGACAGATTGTGACATCTGCAGGAAGCTCAATGTTTGCAAACGTCCCGACAATTCAACCGATGAAGCGTCTTGAACATGGAAGAAGATCTCGATAAAAACCTGAAGCTGGCAATATTCCTTACTGCGATAATATTCTTCATGGAATTGATCGGTGGGATACTGTCAAACAGTCTTGCCCTGCTCTCTGATGCCGCCCACGTTTTCATGGATGTGGTGGCGCTTTTGCTTTCCTACGGCGCGATAAAGATATCAGACCGCCCCTCGAACAGCAGCATGACATTCGGCTATCACAGGTTTGAGATATTTGCGGCTCTGATCAATGGTGTTACAATTATCTTAATAGCTGTTCTCATCTGTTATGAAGCATACGGAAGGATATTTAATCCACCTATGGTGAAAGGAGCAGAGGTAGTTGTCATAGCCACCATCGGACTTGTAGTCAATACCTGGGCTGCTTTAAAACTGCACGGTCATTCCGACCTCAATATTAAAGGCGCGTACCTTCATGTGATCGGTGATGCCCTGGCATCCGTGGCTGTTATTGCGGGCGCTGTAATTATTATTTTCACAGGGAACTACATTGTTGACCCGGTACTGAGCATTTTGATCGCAGTTATGCTTCTTTACGGCGCGTTCAGGCTTGTTTTTGGTTCCATGCGTATCCTCATGGAGTTCGCGCCAAAACACGTTGATGCAGTTACGCTTTCCAGGGAGTTCATGGCAATAGAAGGGGTAAAAGGTGTGCATGACATCCATATCTGGAGCATATGTTCCAACATCCACGCCATGAGCGCCCATATCCTTGTTGACAGGATACACGTCCAGCAGACAGAGGTGCTTATCAGTGAGATAAGCAGGATGGTAAGGGACAGGTTCAATATCATGCATACAACGCTGCAGTTCGAATGCGCAGAATGCGCGCCTGTGGAGATAGGGCACGGGAGTACGCACAGGGAATCGCAAAAAATGGATTAACTATTTGATCTTTTATTCGAAAGTAAGGTTATTCAGAATAACTGTTACCATAAGAACTCATACCACAACCTGAAAATCTGCGAGCCCATACCGAAGACATCCTTAATTAAATTAACCTTTGTAGTCCCGCCGTGTTTCCATTCCACGGGGAATTCCATGACCTTGAACCCTGCGCGCTGGGCTCTCACAAATAATTCCGTGTCCCAGAACCAGTGCGTGTCCTTAACGGTATCCATTACCTTAAAAAGCGAGGCGCGCCTGAAGGCTTTGAACCCGCACTGGTGGTCATAGAGCTTCGAGCCGAGCATGAAGCGGGTTAGAAAATTGAATCCTTTGCTTGCAAATCCTCTTTTTAAAGGTCTCTTGACATTGCTCTGGGGCAGCATCCGCGAGCCGGTGGCAAAATCATAGCCTTCGCGGATATATTGAATCAGTTCACTCAGGTGCCTCATATCCGTTGCAAGGTCAACATCAATGTAACCGAGAATTTCTCCCTTCGAAGCTTTGAAGGCGCGGTTCAGGGCGCGCCCTCTTCCCTGCCGTTCATCCGAATGAAGGTGCACAACATAACTGTACTTTTTCGCAAGCGCTTCGGATATCCTGTCAGTCCCGTCCCTGCTTCCATCTTCTGCAATAATTATCTCAAAAGATGCCGTCAGCGCGGAAAGCGCAGCGGCTGTCCTTTCTACCGTGCTTTCAATTCTCGCAGCTTCATTATAAGCCGGAAGAACGATTGAAATTTCGACTATTGTATTGCCTCCTTCGTGTGCCTTGTTAAGCAGCTATACTTTATTCTCAGATAATTATATGTTTCTCAGGTCTGTATCTCTAAAAAAAAAACATAATTCATGCGAAGTTATTTACATCGTCGGGCAAAAGAGGACAGAGGACATGGGATTCGAACTGATAACCGAACTATCGTATGCAGCCTTATGGTACCTGCTGATAGTATTTCTCGGATTAATTTCACTGCCCCTGACTGTCACGATATGCCGCAATCTTCCTGACCGCGGCTACTCTGTATCTAAAATCCTGGGTATACTGCTTCTGGCATACGTCTCTTGGGTGCTCTCATATGCCCTGGGTTACAGCAGGAACGAGATAATCCTTTCATTATTGCTTGTATGCGTTCTTTCAGCCGTCATCTATGCGAGGGTGAAACCTGAAATAGACAGGTTGCGGCTGCTTCGAAACGAAATTATTTTCGGGATAATATTCCTGCTCTTCCTGTTTATCAGAGCCTACAATCCGGAGATCCACGACGGAGAGAAGGTCTATGACTTCATGCTCATCAATTCTATCCTCAAAAGCACTACTCTTCCCCCGCACGATTCCTGGCTTTCAGGATACAACATAAATATGTACTATTATTTCGGCTCGTTTACCTTCGCCACCCTCACAAAACTTAGCGCTATCCCGTCAAATATAACATATAACCTGGGAATGTCATTGTTACCGGCACTTTCGGCAGTGGCTGTCTTCGGACTTGGTTATAATCTCACCGGTGACAAAAAAGGAGGCTTTGCAGCATTATTCCTGCTGGTATTTGCCGGCAACCTGTTCCCTGCAGGAGTAATAACCGCCCATGCTCTCAACATGACCACAAGCCCGTGGGGACCCGTGCCGGACATAATAGATTACTGGGGACCCTCTCGAATTATCCCATATACGGTCAATGAATTCCCTTATTTCAGTTTCATATTCGGCGACCTGCATGCGCATGTCATTGCCATACCCTTCGCCCTTCTTGCCATAACATTCATCCTGAATGTGTTTCTTTCAAAAAAGATATCGAAAATTTCTCTCGTTTTCCTGAGCCTTTCACTCGGCTCCATGTTCGTGTTCAATTCCTGGGATTATCCCACGTATGCTGCGCTTTTAATGTTAGTGCTGTTGTTTCAGCCCCTCAAGGCAGAAGGTACTAAAATCAGGGAAATATTCCGGATTTTTTTGGAACGAGTATGTATATATATTGCAGTTATCATCCTCGGGCTCCTGATGTTCATCTTTTTCTTAATCGATTTTCACTCTTCCGGGATACAGGGAATAAAACCCGTCATTACAAGGACGCACCTGATTAATTTTCTTGTGATTTACGACCTGTTCCTTTTCCTGATATTTTCGTTCCTGCTACTTCATTTCCCTGATTACAGGCATAAAAAATGGATACTGGCTGCCCTGGCTGCATCCGGGGTTGCATTATTTTTTGTCCCGGGTTTCCAGACCCTTGCAGTGTTCGTCCCGCTGGCTTTTTTGACATGCATGGGTATATATTCATTTTACAGGAACAACGACATGAACAGGATGTTCATATCAGTATTGATAGCCCTCGGACTTGCCATCCTCGTTTTTTGTGAATTATTCTATCTTGACGACCTGTTTTCGGGGAATGACGAGAGGTTTAACACGGTATTCAAATTTTATAACCAGGTCTGGCTCCTGTTTAGCGTAGCGGCTTCGTTTGCTTTGTATGACCTTACCTCCAGAAAGTACAGGATGAAAAAGGCAGTGCTTACAATTATAGCCCTTCTTCTTGTGCTCAATTCCCTGTATCTGTTTACCGGTACATATGCAAGGACTGAAGGATTCAACCGCAGCGCAGGTCTTGACGGAACAGCTTTCCTGAAAAAGGCGGACTATGGAGATTACGACGCTATAGCCTGGGTAGATAGGAACCTCAACGGGACCCAAGTGATCCTTGAGGCGCCGGGTGATAGCTACACGGATATGTCAAGGGTCTCAGCTTTTACGGGGATACCGACTGTCGTTGGCTGGGCAAGTCATGAATACATGCTCAGGAACAACTGGGAAGAGTTATCGGCTCGAATGCAGGATAGTGATACGATTTATAATACTGAGAATAACAACGAGGCTGTTATACTTCTTCGGAAATACAACGTGTCCTATGTGTATGTCGGAAACGTTGAACTGCGGAAATACAAACAGCAGAGTCTGAAAAAATTTGAGAACAGCTCTTATTTTGAAAGAGCCTATCGGGGCGTATATGAAATATATCACGTTTTGCCGTGATTGCCTTTTATATTAGCGGTCTTGGCTGTTTCTCATCAGGCTGCACAGGCAGTTTCATCGTGTTGATAAGTATGGGGTCTGTGACATCTTTCGCTCTCTCGAGCAGCATTTCCTTACCGCACTGGGTGATCGCGAATATGGGGATCGCCGTGCCGAACTGCGCAATGGTATTCCCCGCTATGCAGCCGCGTATCCATTTCGAGGTACATCCCGTGGTCATGTCCACAAGGTCGATGAACTCTTTTGCTTCGCTTTCCGGCATTCCGGTAGTATGAACCCCG
Source organism: uncultured archaeon (assembly GCA_902386115.1). Taxonomy (GTDB): domain Archaea; phylum Halobacteriota; class Methanosarcinia; order Methanosarcinales; family Methanoperedenaceae; genus Methanoperedens. The sequence goes on from CABMHZ010000077.1 coordinate 6,261, forward strand.
AACCCGATGACATGAACCTTATGTTTTCTCTCAAGCTGCCTGATTGCACTCATATCATTCGCATTCGTGACCGAGACCCCTATCTTCTTAAATCCGAGTTCAATGGCTTTCTTCACGCCTGCGACCTGGTCAAGAGCCGCTGTTTGCGGGTCAAGCACGAAGCCGCCCACTTCCTGTATGCGCTCGATAAGCTTAGGTATCGGAGTGGTCTCAACAAGTCCTGATATGCGGGAGCCCATGCCCTGCGCAAGCTTCGGGTTGCTTGTTATCACAGTCCCGGCGCCGTCGCACGCGGTCACGCAGGTATCCAGGAGCCCGCGCCGCAGTCCTGTCATGAAGGTCTCACTGGCGCCAAAACCTACGAATATCTCCATTTCGATAGCCCTGTCGCCGGTGAACATCCCGAAGTCCTTCATCCTGAATTCGATATTCTCCTTCGCGGTCTTTCCTGTGAATTTCTTTATCCCGCGCACCTTGTCAAAGATGGGGCAGTATTCTGTCTGCGGTTCTCCCACTTCAACGACTTTGCCGTTCTCTACAACCACACGCGTCTTTCCAAGAGCTTCCATCACATGCCTGTCTTTTGGTTTTGCCATGATCATAATATTGGTCTAAGGGTTATTAATCGTTAAGATAACGACAATCTTTGGGAAGTTGTGGCAAAATTTGCCGCATTTCAACGACTATGCAAATTTTCAAGAGCTTTTATTGTTGGTTCAGATGCAATATATTACGAAATTTCAGAAAGGCTCTCGAAATGGAATGTCTCTATTTCTTCACAATCATGTGTTCAAGCCCCAATCCATTCAATATGTTTTCTATATCTTTTTTATTGACATCTATAAGTTCAACAAGTTCAGAAAAATTTATATCCGAAGCTTCAGGCATATCCTTTATAAGATAGCAGCTTGCCATGATTTTTTCTTTCTTTTCCGATGTTACCTTATTCGCCTTAACTGATCCTGAAGGTTTCTGTTTAATAATATTTAGGGTCTCTACTGCGTATGCAGCCTCTGAGCGCAAATTGCTATCCAGATGGTTAAGACTTAAATCCTCCAGAATGCCATATGTACTCTCTACTATTTTCGGGTCCTTCTCTGCGATCTTCTTTATTAATCTGCATGAATAGATCCTCTCGTCTATGTTCAGACCGTTGAGAGCTCTAACCAGATCTTTTGAGTGACCATTGAATACCCCGGGCTGCAGGATCGCTAAGTAAGCCAGCAGGAAATATGATTTCTCCCTGACAGATACGCTCATATTTTCAAGACACATGATCAGATCAGATATCACACAGCCCAATTTCTCCGGATATTTTTGAGAAATTTTAATCAGAATTTCAAGCGATCCCAGGATCCAATCTTCAGGGACTTCTTTTCCTCTCCGTATGCAGCCCATAACAGCATCCAGGATGCCGGCTACCAGTTCAGGTTCCTTTTCAGCCGCCATATTTAAAATCGTTATAACTGAACTGTAAGCTTTTGTATTATCTTTGTTTAAAATACCAGCAAGCGCACCCAATACCTCAGGTACTGCGGACGGGTCCCTGTCGAGTAATTCCATGAGGGATGCAATATCAGCCTCACTTACCCGACCCTGTCCGATCTTTATGAGAATACTCCGGATCTTTTTCTTTGGGTTACGAAGCCAGACCATACCTATCCATTTTCAAATAAATGATAGATGTTAATATAAGGCTTTCTGTGCTAATAATTACAATAATATTTACATGAAAAAAAAGTTTTTATATAGTTCCCCTGAGTTTCATTGCTTTCACTACCCTGTCAACTGCAATTGTGAAAGCCGCCTGTCTCATATGTAGTTCTTTTTCCCTTGAAACGCCCAGAACATTCCTGTATGTATCCCTGATCTTGTCGTCAAGATACTTTGTAACGTCATTGAGAGTCCAGTAATAAGCGTAGGAATTCTGTACCATTTCAAGATACGACACGATTACTCCTCCGCAATTCGCCAGGAAGTCAGGAACAACGTGCACTTCATTTTCCCATAATATTTTATCTGCGTTCGGAGTGGTGGGACCGTTTGCAAGTTCTAAAACGATCGTGGCATTTACATTAGCTGCATTTTTTTCCAGGATCACGTTCTCCAGCGCTGCCGGAATAAGAATATCCAGATCCAGTGCAAGTAATTCGCGGTTTGAAATATTTTCACTCCCGCTGAAGTTTGTGACTGAACCGGTTTCTTCTTTATGCTTATATACTTCTACCGGGTTGAGACCATTTTTATTAAATATTGCGCCTTTGCTGTCGCTTACCGCAACTATCTTGCAGCCCAGCATCTCATGAATGCGCTTGGCGGCGTAATAACCCACGTTCCCAAAACCCTGGATAGCTATCGCTGCTGTTTTCAGGTCTATTTTATATTCAAGCGCGGCTTCCCGCAAAGCGAATGCGCCGCCCAGCGAAGTGCTGTCAGTCCTGCCGAGACTCCCGCCAACCCCGACGGGCTTGCCTGTAATTGCCCCGAATTGCGTTTTGCCTTTCATAATGCTGTACTCATCCATCATCCACGCCATGATCTGCGGCGTGGTATAAACATCGGGCGCAGGGACATCAATATCAGGTCCAATGAAATCCGAAACAGCCCGGATGTAGCCCCGGCTTAATCTTTCCAGTTCCCCGATACTTAATTCCTTGGTATTGCAGATCACACCGCCTTTTGAGCCGCCGAGGGGCAGATCAGGTAATGCGCATTTCCAGGTCATCAATGAAGCTAAAGCCCGCACCGTGTCTATGGTTTCTTCAGGATGGAACCTGATGCCTCCTTTTGTGGGACCTCTTGCATTATTATGCTGGACCCTGAACCCTTTGAATAGTTTTATTTTGCGGTCGTCCATTCTCACCGGAATTGAAACGACAAGTTCGCGCATCGGTGTTTTTATTGCCAGATGTGTTTCTTCATCAAGTTCCAGAATCCCGGCGCATTCATCCAGGTTTATCTTTACTGCGTCTAAAAAGCTCAGTTCCTTTTCTTCCATAGATTTTTCTCCCGACATTGTCTTAGATATTGTTCCAATTTTCCCTATACCATATATGATAAAAGGGGTTTAATAGATTTGTTGGTTAAGCGAGAATGTTTAAATTGTACTGGTGATTGAAACAATCTTAAGAAGTGAATACTATGACATCCCATTCGAACATAATTAACAAGGCATTTATACCAAATGTAACATTTTGAATCTGTATTGAAAACATCGTTGGTAACAATGAGTCAGATTTTGGAAAGTGATTTAAAGAAAATTTCTGAAATAATTATTGAAATAACATTTCCAAATACAAGAGGATATGGTGGATGGTTCAAAGCATTTCCAGTAAGATTTAATAAAGAACCATTTCAATTTGATTTTAAAAATGAAAAAGATATTATCGCATTGATTTTCTTAGCGACAATATGGAATATTGACCGTTATAAATGGGAAAATGCTGTGGGTCTGGTTGGGGTTTTGCACAATGAAAATATGTTAAATATTAAAGAATGGAGTTCCAGAAGTTTTATTAATAAGTTAGATAAGAAATTATTAGAAAATGAAATGAATAATTTAATAATGAATAATAAAGATTTAGGTAAGAGAGGTCATTTGTTTATAAAAAATGGGGCAGATGGTGTATTTGAAAGGCTATATAAAATTTCTTGCGCTTATGATTATTTAAAATATATTTTAAAAATTGAGGATATTTTAAAAGGAAATAAGCCACAAATTAACCTAACTATTTTTAATGATTTTGATAATGAAAAATTGAAAATTGATTCAAAAGGAAGGTATGGAAAAATAAGAAAACAGTTACTAAAAGTCAAAATACCATTAATACTTAGAGAATTAAAATGCGCTGGGGTGATTGAAATAGATGATAAATATTGTTGCGTTCCTGATACAAGAGTAAGAGAAATAATGGCAATAATAGGTTATCCTCAAAAGGATAATATTGATATTAATTCGGTGATTAAAAACAGTGAAATCATCAGCAAGTATTTTGGTACTTACTATGACTTGCCATTATTTGATTTTTATGATAATTGCCCTCGAACAAACTGTAAAGAGGAAAAATGTGAAATTTACAAGTATTGTGCACAAAAAATAAAATGATTATTTCTAAATATATTGTAAGGTAAAAGAATGAAAAGAAATTTTTGGAGTTTAATATGGTTAAGCTTTTTGAAAATTCAAGGAATTCTAATTGGAATTATTGCACTTGCTGTATCGGTATTAGTATGGCTTTTTTCTCCCAATATAAATATTTCATTGGGATTAGTTCTACCAGTTCTGATTTTGTGTATAATTACAATACTAATTTTCGCCTATGCAGCGTATGAAAGCTTCAAGTTGAGTGAGCGTATTCTTCCTAAGATTATCTATGGAACAACACTACAAGCAAAGGTCTTATGTCTACTTGAACCTTCTGAGCTTTTTTCTCATGATACTTTGGTTTCATTTTATTATGTTGAAAATTCCTTTGAAAAATTAATTGGAATAGGAACTGTTATAAATATACAAGAAGATGGAAAAATTCAAGTCTCAATGACCAATCCTGTTCAAGGTTTTGATGAGATCATCACGAGGTTAGGACAGAATGATAATACGATTTTGGATAATATTAAGGTAAAGCCCAATATCCCTAGAACATATCAAAATATATAGTTTAAATAACAGAGGAAAACAATATGGCAATAATTCTTCAACCAAAATTCCCTGCGACTGTCGTTACTATTATAGACACATATAAAGTTGTTATTAATAGAGGCGCGAAACACGGTATAAAAGAAGGACAAAGATTTCTACTCTATAAATTAGATGATAAAGAAATAAAGGACACTATTAGTGGACAATCTTTAGGACACTTGGAGATACCCAAGGGAACAGGAAAAGTAATAAATGTTCAAGAACTAATGTCAATTATTGAATCTGATAGATGGGAGCCATCAGAGAGAACAGTTGTCAGAAGACAACCGCAGTCAAAATTATTTCCTGAAATAGAAGAAGAAATAACTACACCTTCAAATCGTTTGAAAACATTTGATAGCCCTGAAATTGGAGATAAAGCAAAACCTATTTAAATAACATAACATTTCAATAGCTATATAAAAATATATTTTTATATCACCTTCAATTTAATATCAAGGTTTTTAACACCACATCAAATTGTGAATAATCTTTTTTCCACTATAAATTATTTCAGGTTGTTTGTGGGTGTAAAATCTTTTGGTGTTGTAAACGTAAAAAGCAAAATAGCCACAGAGTCACCGAGGGCACAGAGTCATCATTTCTCCGTGTTCTCTGCGCCTCTGTGGCTAATATTTTATGTCAAAACCAAACTATTTTACAGTCCCGGTTGTTTTTAGATATCAAGTAAAAAAGTATTGCACAAAGGCATAATTGCCAATATGAATTGAAACGGTTTCGGTTCGGAGCTGTAGTTAATTATTCGGAGGAGAGTTTTGACAATACTTATATAGAGGAAACTCCCTTCCGCCTCCGAGCGTGAGAGCCACGCTCCAACTCGTTTACAATAAGAAAGGGCAACCCAACGCCCAAAAAAACCAACTTGGAGGAACATGAATCTTAGACAACCAAATGCGAATGAAGCGACACAGACCTTTAATCTTGACTTCGCCAGTTGATGAGTACAATCCTAATTTTTTTTCTGTAACTTTGTTTTTATAACAACTGAATTTGTCATTCATATTCCCCTGGGCTTTCCCCAAAAATTCCCTGGCAAATTTGACACAT
>CABMHZ010000078.1 GCA_902386115.1 uncultured archaeon
AACTACTCAGGGCTGGAAGCCCTGAGCGTTCGTTGTGGTTTCGGTTTGCTATGATTATGGTTAACAATTTTTCCGAAATTGTGCACGTAATATTCAGTCCCAACAATTCTTATTCGGGAATATGGTTAACAATTCCAAGGGTTACGATTCATCTCAGCCCTTCAAGGGCTGAGGGTTCTCTACCCCTTGACCCCACGAACTAAAGGATTTCATCAAATGTTATAATCCTGAAAACAGGCATCAAAGAAAAGAAAGATGGTCGATAGACGATCCGAATGGACGCTGGAAAAAATTTACTTATGAGGAAATAGTTTCACGTGATAAAACGAACCTTGATATTTTCTGGGTGAAAGATGAAAGCCTGGCTGATCTGGATAACCTGCCAGACCCGGATATACTGGCAAATGAGATCATTGAAAATGTGGAAGCCGGACTTGAGAGTTTTAGAGAAATAATCGGAACGATAAATGGTAAATCGGTAATTCAGGGATAACATCTATTTGCATACCCTGCTTCACTTTGCGCATTTATGTGAGTGGTATGAAAAAGCGGAACAACTAACTCGTACGAACTGATACGAACTTACATGTCGGAGTTCGTTCGTGTTCGTTTCAGTTCGTTGTTGATTTCCACATTTGTTTACCTTCTCTTCCACATCCATACAGCCAGCATCACCGCAAGCGCTCCTGCCGCACCCAGGAAAGGCGTTTCCTTCTGCGTTGATGAAGTGCCGGTGGGTAAGGGCGGCGCGGCGCCTGTGGTCTGTGAAGGGGTGGAGCCTGAATACTGCTCGTCGAGGATGTAAGGGTCTGCAATCGTGAATTCTATTTTTTTGTCACCTTTTATTTTTCCATTTTCAATTTTAGTAAATTGTACTAAGACGTTTATTGGTGCATTACCATCTTTCCAAGCACCGTTTGGTTTGAGTTTCCAAGTTATTGTTTTTGACCAACCCGACAATATGTTGAGATTATCATCTCTATTGCCAATGTTAATTCCCTCCACGACTTCATAAGGTTCTGTAACCAAAGGATTCGTCAATTTTATTATGACGTGCCCGCTAATATTTGAATTTACGGTAACTTTAATATCTGATGGCTCACCAATTTTTAATTTGACACCTTTAACAGTAGCTTCTTCTCCATTAAACCATGCTTTTACATTGCCATATTCATTTTCGGTAGGTACAGCACTGACTAATGGAATTGATGCGAACATTCCAATTATTATTAATAATATCAAAAACTTTTTCATGGATTCACCTCAAATTTTTCATCAAAATTGGTATTTTCCAAAATATGCGCTAAATCATCTCCAATGTTCTTTCCAGGAGGTACAGCAATAAAAGTACCTGTAGTAAAACTAAATTTAATTGGTAGATTATCTCCAATTGGAAGATTATTATTTGTAGAGTCATAAACAGTTGTGTCTTCTCTCACATACACCTGCGCCTCATGCCCGAAAATCGGGTTCGGATGCGTCTCATCATTAGCATCAAAAACCTCAAACCTATTGATCTTCCCCTGCACTTCGATCTTCCATGCATTCGTCTGAATTAACCACGGATTCATGGAAGGCAGCACAGGTAGTCCGGTCGGACCGAAAATATTGAAACTCCTCACTCCCAGCGTCCTCAATTCAACATTATCATTCACCGCATAAAGATAATCCGGCTCCTGTTCCACTCCCAGCGTCACGCTCTCGTTCCACGCCTCAAAATCCTCAGGCGGATACACATTCCCATCCTCGTCAGTATGATACGCCCTCATTGTCAATCCCAGAGGCAGATACATCCCCTTCGATAAAAGCTTTGCCCCATCCCTGTTCGCCTGCGCCACCTTATCAGGCTCGGAAAAATTCTTCCCAATCTCAGCATTGATCATATCGCTACCACCAGTGAATTTCTCATATATCTGGTACTTCACCTCATCCACATACCACTCACGCACAAGCGAAATAAGCTTTGCGCTCGTGGAATTATACATAGCCCCGTTCAGATACCTTGGTTTATCAACATAACGCGATTCATTCCTCCCTATCTTCATGATCAGGTCATCCCGCGCCGCAACAAGCAGGTCGGAAGGCACAGGAAAAACAGTATAATTGATATTCGGGTCAAGATGCACATCGATACTGATATCCTCCGTTATCTCATCCACCGCATCCTTAGCCTCACCCGGCAGCCATCCCGGATAAGCGATATTACCGGGCTCAGGCATGTTCGAAGAATATGACCTCCCATCCGTATCCCCTGACAAGCCCATATTCTTGAGATTATTCACCTTATTTGCATCAAACACCTCACTCTTATACCTCGAATACGCCTCGTCAAGCTGCGGATCAGAATGCATTCCGCTGAACATCACGTCCCGCGGCTCATACGGTTTAACAGCATCGTTCTTCGAGGACAGCGTGACACTCCTGTAATTCAGCGGAATGCTCGTGAAGGAGTTCTCCAGCGCCTTCAGGGTAATAGTTACCCGGTCAACCCTTGTATCCGTCGTCGTCATCTCATTATACTCGATGCGGCTGCAGGTGTCAGTATATGTCTCGGTACAGGTTGAAGGATTGCCATCTGAATCGGGGCACGAATATGTCCTTGTCTTAGTACACTCGTAATAAACCGTGTAATAATGCCGCCACACGTGGCTTCTCGTCCAGGTCAGTTCCCATATCTCCCCGAACAGATTCCCCGGGACATACACATCCTGCGGTACAGTCCCGACAAGGCTCATGCTGTCCGGTTCGCCCCACGCTTCGACACTCTGGCTTGATTCATACCCCGCATGGGCGCCTTCAGTCTCCGTGGTCTGCCTCACAACGCCTGTGGAAAACGACGTGCTGTACACCTGCGGGATCACAGACTGTATCTTCTGCGTCACAAAAGAACCTCCAGGCATGGAATCGTTGTTCAGGTAATCCATAATTGGCGTGGCGTTTAGATCGAACTGCTTTGCCCTGTTGAAATCCTCCTCTGCGCCCGTATGGTTTCCCGTCGAGTTAAAAGCCTCCTGCTGCGGGTCTATTTTCATGGAGCCGTTCTCAATGGAAACGTTCCCGTAGTCCATGCTTTTTCCTGTCAGCACTGAGGCTGTTTCCTTCGCGTATTCAAGGATGCTCATGGGGTCAACTGAATTGAACACGAATCCCTGGTCAAGCAGCAGCGCACCGTTGAGCATGAGCGCCAGGTGCGTGTTGTTTACGATGTTCTCAGGCTCGCGGCTGTAGTATTGCATGTATCCGCGCGCCCAGGTGTATGCCATCGAGAATGCCGTGGTCTCTACCATGACCGCGTTCGAGCCGTTCAACCGGTCACTGTATTCGTCTGTCATGTCTTTGAGAAGCGGGTATCTGGCTGTTACCAGGGTTCCTATTGTGATGTTGCTTCTCGTTATTTCTGTCTTTTTGGCAAGGTCTGTAAGGTGGATCTTCAACGGAACGGTGACTTTCCAGTATGTCTCGTACCCGTTTTCCCCAGGCTGCATGACAGGCGTCGTGAGCGACCTGTTGAGTTTCATCCTTATGGGCTGGATTTCTATCCCGTCCCAGGCTTCGAGGGGCTCGACATTCACTGCGTATCCCCGGTATGCGTGTGTGTCATACCGGTAATTGGATTCTATGTATATGTTGAGATCATGGAGTATCAATGCTTTGGCGCTGTTGCGTTCGAATTAGTCAGGGGCTCCTTCGGTCCCGTTAAAGTAGATGCTGCCGTTATCTGGTTTTATGACCGGCGTTTCCCCGAGCTGTTTGAGAGCATCCATTCCCGCATAGTTTATGGCTCGGGCGAGGTCTGCTTTCGCGTACAGGAGCGCGGTGTCGGGGGCTGATACTTCGCCTGGGGATGATATGGCTTTTGCCATGCTGACGTCCATGCGAAGAAGATTGATCGAGGTGATAACACTTATGAGCAAGAGGAATACGCCGATGACGGCGAGAGGGACTTTTGCGCTGGTGTCATCCATTAGCGATCGGGTCATCCTCTCCTCTCCCATATTGTCAGTGTGACCTTCGCGCGATCGATGCTTATGCGCGAGAACACCTCAGTTATTATGCATTCTCTCACCTCATCGATGGTCATGACATCATTCACGTACATATCCGAAAGATCAGTAACAAGGGCTTTAATTTCACCATCTGATATCCTTCGTGTCTCCTGCTTTCCCACCTGCTGAATATTTAACTTGAAAGTTTCAGAAACACTTTCATTCACGATGACGCCTTGAGATTCCATAATGCTGGTGAATGTCCCGTTTATCATGGAAATCATTTCCTCGCTGCCATTAGGAACTAAACTATCGAAGTGCCCTGAAGCAGTATCCTGCGCCTCATCAATTACAGGTCCGATTGTCTCATCCACCAGATCCACAACAGCTTCATCTATTGTAGCATTTATCGAATCAAAAATTTCCTGCGTTATCTCCTCCTCTATCTGTGTCCTGTTCGAAGCATCATTCTTAAGATGAGCGAATGTCGAAGAAATATTCCCAGAACTTGTGTTAAAATTTTCATCTACGATGCTCTCCACCCGTTCGCGGGGGAAATCCACACGATAAGGCATCGTTATATCTGCAGTTTCAACATATGCATTGCCCGGCGCGCGCTCCCCGATGCTCACTTCGCTTCCCACAGGCACATTAACGATCGGATGCCACACCACGGTCAGATTATAGCTATACATGTCGCCGAGATGCCTGTCCAGGTATTCTTTCATGGCGATTTCCAGGCTATTCGTGTAATTCGATATCAGGAAATTCACCCTGATCCCGGTTCCGTTGAAATATATCATCCACTGCGCAGCGGCATCCTCAGCAGCGACATCAGTGAAAGTCCTGTGTTTTAACTCCCTGCCTGCTATCAGCTTTTTTCCTGCTATGTATAAAGAAGAGTCATTGACCGGACCTGCTATAAAATCAAGCTGGTCGCCTGCCACCGTGTAACTGAATTCATCCACCATTCCGTTCAATATCGTAGTCAGTATGCGGGATGACTGGGACTGGCTCCTGGAATCTATCACGGATCTGACCTGTACGTTGCCGGTGATCGTGGGAAGAAGTATGACCGCCGCGATAGATATCAGTACAAGGAATAAAAGCACATCGATCGCAGTAGAGAAACCCCGCGCATCTGAGAAAAAATTCGCCTGCCGCTTCATTATTTCCTCCATATCTTTACGGTCAGCGTACCCGGGAGTTCCTGTGCATCGTTCAGCCTGACCGTGACTGGAATTGATGATGATACCCCGTATTTTGATTCCTGAACGCCGGGATTTTTTATGATACTGATGTATTTCCTGCTATTCGAGTCCACCTCAACTTTAAAAATAAAATTATAATATGCGTCGTATTTACTCATCAATTCTTCCGGATCTTTTCCAAGCTCTTCCAGCCGCGCCACATCGACAACATCCGGTCGCACGCTGCCTGTAAGCATACTGTCCCTGCTCAGTTTTTCGGCAAGGTTCGAAGCGTCCTGGTAATTCTGGGCTATAAAAGCCTTATTCTGATATGTCCCGTATGCCTGGGACATTACGGCTATAAAAACGATAAATCCCACAACAGCCAGCGCCATGGCTGGCATATCGGTATGCGGTTCCACCACTGCCCGTTCGTCATTGATAAATGAGGACGTAATCCCTCACCTCTGTTTCGTTTCCATCTGTGTAATATATAAGAACTTTTTCGATTATGAGCGATCTATCCATACCAGGAACAAATGGCATCCGGGCAAGCTCGCGCTCAATATTACTGAACATTTCGTCCACCTTCCCTTTCGCTGAAAGATCAAGAGGACTTACAGAGTCCCCATTTTTCCCGGCTCCAATGTCACTCAGTTTTTTTCGTAACCCTGATGTATTGCTCCAGTTGCTATTCTGGGGATAAACACGCACGACCAGCGGCTCTGCGTGGACAAGTTCCCGTTCCCCCCAAGGGGTGCTGATATTCACTCGCGCGACTACAAATTCAGTAGATATCTCTATCCTTTTGTCCCTGTCTTCTTCATCAAATGTGTGGACATATTTATATCCGGGTACGGTTACGATGTCCACGGATTCGATCTTTGATGCGATATCTGAGGCAGCGGCGTCAAGACCTGCCATTGCATGCTGCTCCCCGAACAATGGATATATTTTGAAAGCGCTAAGGAGCAGCACGGCAGTAAATAGCATCAAACCCATTCTTGTAATAAAAAAATCAGACCATGCTCTTTCGTCATCAGTTAACTGCTTCATGTTCTCATCCCCCCTTTATCTCAACAAACGTTCCGTTGTTGTACCTTACAAGCTCAAGCGTCAGTTCATATTCTCCCGGATACAGCACAGTACGCGTGAACCGCGCGATAGATGATTTCGCCTGCATCCTGCCGTTATTCAGGACATAGTAGTACACGTTGTCCGTGCGTGCATCTGCCGCGACACCCGGCATTTCCCCGAACACCACAAAAGCAGCATTATCCGGGATTTTCACGCGGACGCTCTCCATAGTACCTGAGAGATCCCCGGGATTTCCGGTATCCCTTGCACCTCCCTGCCCGTACATGACCGCTGCGCGCTTTTCTATCATGTCAAGCTCTCCCATGAGCTTTTTTTCCTTTGCCTCACCTATAAAATCGAACGCAGCCTTTCCGATAAGAGAGAGTATCACACCGAAAACTATGACTGTGACCATAATACGCATCGGCAAGCCTTCTGCTGCCCTCTCGTCCTTGAGAAATCCCGGTACCACCATTTACCACCGATTCAAGCACTCACGTGATTTTTGCCCCATATAAATGTTATGAAATGATTCTGATATTCTGTAACTTTTCCCGCTGGAACGTCCAGAAATAATATCGTGCAATTTTCCAACAAACTAATATATACACAGCATCCATAACTCTGATAAAATATGATACGACTCGGCAAGATAGCTTTTGCAAATTGTGATTTCCCTTATTACGCACTTGAGCACGGAAAGATACAGGCGCCTGGCATAAGAATAACAGAAGCGCACCCGGTAGAGCTTGCGCGCAGGATTTTTGCAGGCGAGCTTGATATCAGTCCCATTTCTTCCATCATGTACGCAAAGCGCGATGACCTTCTCATCCTGCCGCGGCTTTCCATCACATCCAACGACTTCACGAAAAGCGTGCTTATCTGCTCGAACGGCAGGATGAACCTATCTGACCTTGAAGGACAGACTCTCTGCATCCCGGAAACGACGGCGAGTTCTGCCACATTGATAAAGATAATACTCTGGAAAAACGGCGTGAACGTGAACCTCAAACAGTGTCCGGGAACAGATATCGACAAAATGCTCAAACAGGGCGAGGCTGCTCTCCTTATAGGCGACAGCGCCATCCATGCCATAGGTCATTACCGCATCATTGCGGATCTTGGCAACGAATGGAAGAAGATGACAGGCAAAAAAATGGTGTACGCATTATGGGTCGTGAGGGAGGATTTCGCCCGTGAGCATCCTGACAGCGTTGATCACGTGCTTGATTCGCTCATGTTGTCAAAAGACTATGCATACAGCAACGTCAGGGAAATAGCGAATTTCATTGGCAGTGCGAAAAATATCGATTGCGGATTCATGCGTGAATACCTCCACACGCTGAACTATGATTTTGACAGCGATAGCGTGGAGAGCCTCGGGCTTTATTTTAAATACGCAAAAGAGTGTGGGATAGTGGGTGACGTTCAACTCAGGTTTTATAATTCTCAGAAAGGTGGTATGATTGTATAAACGATGGATAATATGTTTGATAATAGTCGCCGCGCTTGCAGGATGTGTCGGTAACAAAGAACCTGTAGTAAATAAAACAGTGAATGTGACGACTCCCACACCGCCACCACCCAGTGTGATTTTTCCGGTGCGGGAGCCAACAACGGTGGATGTTACGATTTTTGGCGGGGCATTCGATCCAATCAATCTCAATGTTGTGAACGGGACTACAGTGAGGTGGACGAATAAAGACAGCGCCATTTATGTCGTCACAGGAAAGGGTTTCAGGTCGCCGGAACTGAATAAAAGGCAAAACTGGTCTTATACCTTCAATGACACCGGGATCTTTGAATATAATTGCTCGGGTCGTCCATACATGCAGCCGGGGCGCATAACCGTGGTATTATCTTCCCCTTTCAACAATAGCTGAATGCTTGATTATTCTTTTTTTCGAAACGCACTTATGGAAACCGTTATTGTTATTGGAATTGTGAATAGCTCTCATGCAGGTTTGCAGAACATGCGAAGCATCTGGTAAGTGCGGGTTGAAAGATGAAGGGCTTTTTGACCTGTGCCCGAAAATGAAAATCGTTGAAGAACCGGGAAAGGTCGATACACAGAATGAGATCCGTCCTGTCATCGATCATAGCATACTCAGGCGGTATTTCGGATACTCTGAATTCCGCCCGCTTCAAAAAGACATAATCCAGGATGTCCTGAATGGCAAAGATACGCTTGTGCTGATGCCTACTGGCGGCGGAAAGTCCCTGTGCTACCAGTATCCTTCACTGCTTTTTAAAGGGCTGACGATCGTCATCTCGCCTCTTATTTCCCTGATGAAGAACCAGGTGGACAGCATGAGAATGAATGGCATCCAGGCTGAATTCATCAACAGTTCACTGAGTTATGAGGAGGTCACAAAAATAAAATCCGCCCTCGTACAAAACAGGGTAAGGTTACTGTATATTGCTCCTGAAAGATTTACCATTCCGTCATTCTTATCGTTCCTGAAAGGGCTCAAAATAAACATTTTCGCCATCGATGAAGCCCACTGCATATCAGAATGGGGGCATGATTTCAGACCGGAATACAGGCAGTTAAAGCAAATACGTCAATATTTTCCCGATGTCCCGATAATAGCGCTGACCGCAACTGCTACCCCGAAAGTCAGGGAAGATATCATAAACCAGCTCGCTCTCATTGATTGCAGAAGATATCTTGCCAGTTTTAACAGGGGGAACCTTGTTTATTATGTCAAACCCAAGCAAGATGCATTCAGCCAGATAGTGGAATTCCTCAGGACAAAGCCGGGGGAATCCGGCATTATTTACTGCTACAGCAGGAAAAGCGTTGAAGCGATTGCAGAAAGTCTGAAGATCGCCGGGTTCAGGGCGCTTCCTTATCATGCAGGCTTATCATCGAACGTAAGGTCGCAAAACCAGGAAAAGTTCATAAAAGACGATGTTGAGGTGCTTGTCGCTACAATTGCCTTCGGGATGGGCATTGATAAACCCAACATTCGTTTTGTCATTCATCATGACCTCCCGAAAAACCTTGAAGCCTATTACCAGGAGACAGGACGGGCAGGAAGGGATGGATTAAAGAGCGAGTGCATACTTTTTTACAGCTACGGCGACAGGCAGAAGATCGAGTATTTTATTAACCAGATGTCAAACGAAAAGGAGAGGCAGATAGCACAAAATAAACTGAATGACATCATTAATTTCTCTGAAACAGCGTTGTGCCGAAGAAAGCTCCTGCTGGATTATTTTGGCGAGGAATTCAAGGAGAATAACTGTAAGGGCTGCGATAATTGTCTTACGCCGAAAGAGGAAATGGAAGCAACAGGTGAGATAATGACCATCCTTTCCAGCGTTGAGGAAATGGGTGAAAGGTTCGGGATAAATTATGTGATCGATGTGCTGACCGGTGGAAAAAGCAGCCGGCTCCTGGGAAACGGGCATGAGTCATTAAGATCATACGGGTCGGGGAAAAATCTTCCAAAGAAAACCTGGCACGGGTTCATAAGAGAACTTATCCAGCGCGGATATCTCAATGTTGAAGGCGAATATCCAGTGCTGAAATTAAACCAGAAGAGCAGGGAGATCTTATCAGGTTCAAAGAATGGGTCGAAAAACGAGAAAATATACCTTGTAAAACCCCGGATTACTGAAAAACCGGTCAATGAGGAGCACTCAGCCGACGACGGGTTGTTCGAGAAGCTGCGCGCATTAAGGAAAACACTGGCGGACGCAGGGAACCAGCCCCCGTATATGATCTTTAACGACGCCACCCTGAAACAGATGGCTGCCCGCCGTCCATGCGATCCAGTGGATTTCAGGAAGATCACCGGTGTCGGAGATAAGAAACTTGAGATGTATGGCGGTATTTTTATTGGCGAGATAAGAAGGTTCTGCGAGAAACAGGAGCCGTCCGTTTATCAGGAAAAAAAGCAAACGAATGAATTTCATCCGGTCAAAAAGAACTCAAGCGAGACAGTTACACTTGAAATGCTGGATCAGGGTTTAGACCTTGACGAGATCACATTAAAACGGAATTTGTCCCTGAATACCATATACAGTCATATCGAAAAATTAATTCTGGCAGGTGAAAACATCGATATCGGGAAGTTTGTAAAGAAGGAAAAGATCGAAACGATATCGAGAGCCATACTTGAATTAGGAGGAGAGACCCTTAAACCCATAAAAGACATGCTTGGGGATAACTATTCTTACGGGGAGATCAGGCTTGTGAGGGCGAGGATGACGAAAAAAGGGTAAGGTCTCATTTTTTAGATATATTCCTGGAATGGCAGGCAGGGCATTCAATATTATCAACAGGTAGCCCTTTGAATTTATTTCCGCAATCCAGGCATATGCATTCATACATTTTTATGTCTCTCAACATATTTATTTTAAATTCGTCTCTGGAATTACCCATATTTTATCCTCTTGATTATAGTTCCGATATTATCATGCTACGTAACATTTATCTGTCAAAAACGGTTAAATCCTGTTAAGGGTCAGTTCTATTCATTACTTTCCGTTTGTAATATTATTGAAAGTAATATAAAGTTTCTCAATTTGCTATTACCCGAACATTTCGTTAAGTTTAAATATAGTACCTTACCTCATTGTCCGCTCGAAGGGGCGCAGTCCACTTCAAACGTATCAAACGTTGGTGGTAATGTAAGAGAAATCTCCTCGATTAATAACAAATTACTAACTGGAAAAATAGAATATGAGTATACTTATAATTCCATGCTATATAAAAACGGAATGGGACATTGATTGCCTGAATAGATTATTGATTAGTGTTCAAAATCAAACACAGAAATTTGACGAGGTTTATTTGGTTGAAGACGCAAGCCCATTTGATTATAAACTACAATTTGATTTTATTGAACACATAATATTATCCGATAATGGTGGACCGGCAAGGGCAAGGAATATCGGAATTGAAAAAGCATTAAAACTCAACGCACAGTATCTATTATTTACTGACCATGATTGTATTCTGGATAAGGAATGGAATGAGCAGATGACATCATTTTTAAAAAAGACAGAATTTGGTGCCGTAGGTGGTATGACATATTCATATGGAAATACTTTGTTAGATTACTATCATGACATAAATGGAACCTTAAATGGCAAGTGGCTCCTGCCTGAGAAGAAAGAGCTATGGTATATGCCTTCTTTGAATTTTGGCATGAAATCAGCTATTGCTGAGGAGTTCGGATTTGATGAGAGATTCCCAACAGCAGCCGGTGAAGATGTTGACATATGTTTACGTCTGCGGAGCAAATATAAAATTGGATTTTGCGCCAAAGCAAAATTGTGGCATGACTTCGGCTATAAAAACTCAATTACTGGCTTCAAAAGATTTGTGAACCTATTTAAAAAATATAAGAGTTCGAGTGCAACTGTGTATGAAGGTCATACAGTTTTACTTTGGGATGCATCAGAATCGATTTACAAAGGAAATATGTATGAGCCTAATTTATAAACGAAAATCAAACCAACCGAGCATCTCCCATGTTATTTATGATTACTTTGGAGAAATACGCCCTTTCGCTAAGCGCATCGAAAAAAAGCATCTTATTTTACCATTAGTGTTTTTAAAAACAATAGAATGGAGTATATACAGATGGTACAAAACACCTGTAAGACGTTTCTATGGAGTTAAAGGGAATGAATTGGTCTATATGATTACAAGGCGTTGTAATGAAAGATGTTCAAAATGTGGAATTTGGAAAAATCCTGAGCCGGATAGTGAACATCTAAAAATATCAGATTTCATAAATTGCTTAAAGTCATTACATCATAATTTATATCAGGTAACCTTAACTGGTGGTGAACCATTATTATTTATGGAAGATGTTCTTCAAATTGCAGAAGAATCAAAAAAACTTAATGTTCCAATGCTAATAGTTACAAATGGTTCATTAATTAATGAAGATTTCCTGAATAGATATTCTAAGTTAGGTCATATTCTTGTTATTTCGATTGACACATTAGATAAAGAAAAATGGTCTGAATTTAGAGATAGAGACGATTTCGATACAGTAATGAATAATTTGCAAATATCAAGAAAAATTTTAGGTGACAAGTTACAAATTCAATCGGTTTTTGCTCAAGAAACAATAAATGATATTCCCAAAATTATTGCATTTTGTAAAGATATGGGTATTCGGCATGTCTCTCAACCATATATGGATTTTGGAGGTGTTTGGCAAGACGCCAAACAAATTTCTGAAAATAAGGGTGACATTGTTTGTGCAGCTCGAAAAAATATTTGCATCTACCCTAACGGCGATGTTGTAAAATGTTTTGACCATTATCGTATTCCTATTGCAAAGGAACCATTAGGCAATATTGGAAAAGAGGACATCATTCCAATATTATGTAAGAAGAGATCAACTGAGATTTCAAAAATAATGAAAAACTGTAATTATCCTTGCAAGAATCTCTCATGCAACAAGCCCCAAACACTTCTTTTCAATTGAGCATGAAGGAAAAAATTTATACTTACGATTGGTTTAGCCACAATATTCCGAGTTGGACGATTTGGTTGAAGAAGTTTAAGAACAAAGAACATTTATCTTTTCTTGAAATAGGTTGTTACGAAGGAATGGCTACGAGATGGCTACTGGATAATATTCTTACAAAGAAAAATTCTCGTATTTCAGTTGTGGATACTTTTTCAGGAAGCATGGAACACCAAAAGATTGACAACAGCGAAATGCTAAATCATTTCATGAACAATGTCGGGTTTGATAAACGGGTGAAAATATTTCAAACTACCTCAAAGAGATTTTTGAAAAGCTCCGATGAAATGTTCGACTTCGTTTATATTGATGGCTCTCATGTTGCCAAAGATGTAATGTCCGATGCTGTATTGTCTTGGGACAGATTAAAAAAGAACGGAGTATTGGTATTTGATGATTATGAATG
>CABMHZ010000079.1 GCA_902386115.1 uncultured archaeon
ATGAAATAGATTGCTGGTATGGTGAGCCTGCTGGTTAACGAGTTCTCTTACGTCAAACGATACCGCGAGATCGTTGACGTGATGATAAGGCACGGGTTCGGGTATCTTGTTGACAGGTTCGGTTTGCGTCCTGTCAGGTCGCTGCGCGAAAGGCTTTTCGGACCAAGACATATCCCTGAACAGATACTTGTAATATCCGAAGCAGTGAGGCTGCGCCAGGCGCTTACGAAACTTGGGGTCACATTCGTCAAGTTCGGGCAGATATTGAGCACCCGCTACGACCTTGTACCCGAGGAATATATAAATGAACTGGCAAAACTCCAGGACGAGGTTCCTCCTTTCGGATATGAAGAGGCAAAAAAGGTAGTAGAAAAGGAATTCGGGAAAAATCTCGACGAAATTTTCTTATCTTTCAATCCTGAACCCATAGCTGCTGCCTCCATAGGGCAGGTTCACCGGGCAAAGCTGCTCGGAGGTGAGGATGTCGCGGTCAAGGTGATGCGTCCGGGAGTTGAAAAACAGATTGAGGTAGACCTTACGATCATGATGAGCCTGGCAAAGTTCGCAGAAAAGCACATCAGAGAGAGCAAGTTTTTCAATCCTGTGGGATTTGTTGAGGAGTTTTCCCGGATAATCAGGCAGGAGACCGATTATGCACATGAAGCGCAAAACGCCAGGCGGTTTTACGATAATTTTGCGGGAAGCGCTACGGTAATTATACCAAAAGTGTACGATGAATATGTATCAAAACACGTCCTGACACAGGAATACTCTGACGGTATCAGGCTTTCGGATATAGCCCGGATTGAGGAGGCAGGGCTTGATAAGAAAAAAATCTCCACAGACATCGCCAATGCATACCTGAAGATGATCTTTGATGATGGTTTTTATCATGCCGACCCGCATCCAGGAAATATTCTCGTTACCCGCGAAGGGAAGATCGTTTTTCTTGATTTCGGGATGGCAGGGTACGTGGATCCCGAATTGCGGGAATGGCTTGCAAACCTGATAATAGCTATCCAGAGGAACGATGCGGGATTTCTTATAGAAGCTCTCACGGAAATGGGGCTTGTTGTCGAGGGAGGCGAAAGCCCCATGTTCAGGATGAAACTTGAGGAACTCATCAACCACTACTATGGCATGAGTTCGAAGTTCATAGATCCTATCAGGTTCCTGCGCGACCTCATAGATATCCTGATAAAGAGCAGGGGCAAGATACCTGCAAATATAATGCTGCTGTCAAAGACGCTTGTGATCAGGGATGAAATAGCGCGTAACATCGATCCCGAACACAATTTTGCAGAGCTTGTGGAGCCGTATGTCAAGAAACTTGTCGAGGAGCGCATCAGCCCCTCATATATCCTGAAAGAGACTGCCAGGACTATATGGGATTTTGCCAGGCTTGCGAAAGCATTTCCGAGAAGGCTGAATAACATCCTCTCAAAAGCCGAAAAAGGCACTATGAAATTCGAACTTGAGCACCGCGGCTTTGAGGCGCTTGTGGAGGAAATGGATATAACGAGCAACAGGCTTTCTTTCAGCCTGATAATCTCGGCGCTGATAGTGGGTTCGTCCATTATCATAACAACCAATACGCCCCCCCGTTTCTTTGGAGTCTCATTCCTGGGGATGTTCGGGTTTTTTATTGCAGGTGTTCTCGGTTTCGGACTTGTGATCTCCATCCTGCGCTCAGGGAAATGGTGAGATGTTTCCTCTAATTCCTCATTATCATTGCCATGTCGATTGAACAACATTATAAGGATTTGTTATATATTTTTAGATTGTCTTTATTGCTTAGTAAGTACATGTTAGGTAGTATGGTTAGCATAATCGATAAATTCCTCCAGGACCTCAAAATTAATGGCACGTCAGAAAAAACCCTGACTGAGTATAGTAAATTTTTAAGGAACATCAATAAGGTTAAGTCGCTTGAAAAGTGGGATAAGACCGATGTGAATAGATACATTATGGATAAGCAGAACGAATATTTGACCGGAACAGTTGATATAAGCAAAATCAAGCTGAAGCTGTTTTTTACATGGGCAGGCAAATCTGAAATCGTAAGCCATCTTAAGACGCCTGAGAACTACGTTTGCGGGGAGGGGATTGTGAAAGTTGATGATGATGTATTAAATTATATTACACAATCGATTTCCGCATAAGGATTACAGGCAAATCCCGAAACTTAGCCGTTATTATTTCTTATTTTCCAGAGATGTTCCTACAGCAATGCTCATTGCAGGAATTGCAAGATATCTTAATCCGATCTGCGCGAAATAATCCGCAATAGACATTCCTGACATCGGAATTAGTATCAATAAATCCAAACCTATGTTAGTGCCGAACCATACAGCACCTACAATTATTCCTTCTTTTAAATAATCAAGTTTGATATTTTTAAAATAATAAATTAATAAGACTGCGGCAGAAAAGGAGCCGACAACGATCATAATAGACTTGAATAAAAAGATATCAATGGTCAATTTTCCTTCCCTGGTGTAAAAAAAGATTGAAGCTACAAAAGGTATGAGCCATGCCAGAAAACCATATAAGACATTCCTGACATATTTATTCATGTTTTCATCCTTTTTGTTATTACTTCGGTCTTCGGTTGAACCTCAAATCGGTGTCTTAGTCCTCACTTTTATGGGCAGGTTCAAGGTATGGTATTCTGCTGTGGACGTATCGTTCCCGAAATAATATATGACATTTCCTTCAACATTGAAATCGCCGGTCTGTGTTGGTTTCAACGTTATTTCAATATTCCTGCTTGCTCCAGGTTCAAGGATGTATGTCGATGAATATTGTCCCGCTGCGGCCTGACTGAATTCCGTTGATGTCACAGACATCCCTGAAGGCGGTTTCAGTATAACCTGCAATGTCATTCGAGGTTTTGTAATGAGATTGATAGCAGATAATTTCAATACGATATTTTCGCCAATTTCAACATCAGTCTTATCGCCATAGAGTTCGACGCTTGCGTTTGTAATTGAGGGAGTTTGCGTTGCAGGCTGTGAAACAGTAGCACCCGGCTGGTTGAAATCCACCTTCGGAACACCCTGCGCGCCTGTATCTGCCTCAAAATATGCCTTGGGTTTGAAACCTGACATGCCTGCAACAAAAGAGGACGGCATTGTCATTAATTGCGTATTGAAATCCCGGACTTTTTCGTTATACCGCATCCGCTCCACTGCTATGCGGTTCTCGGTTCCCTCAAGCTGAGCCTGGAGGGCGAGGAAGTTATCACTTGCCTTGAGTTGCGGATAATTATTCACAACCACAAGCAAATTTGAAATAGCGGAATCCATGCCCTGTGCAGCCGCCATTTTCTCTTCCTGGGTAGATGCATTGCTCCACTGGCTGCGGTAATTTGTTATTTCGGTGAAGATTTTTTCTTCGTGAGTAGCATAGGCTTTCACAGTATCGACCAGGTTCGGTATAAGGTCAGCGCGGCGCTGGTACTGGTTCTCCACCTGGTGCCACTGGGCATCAACGCCCTCCTGAGCAGTCACAAGACTGTTATAGGTGAAAAAATACACTCCTCCGACAAGTAATACAAGGATTATTATCGCGCCTATTACTTTATTCAAACTCATTCACTCACCTTGAATTCATCGATTATTTCACCTATGCCGGATAATACATTGATAAGCTCTTTAATATACTGCTCTTTGTCTTTCTTAAACTTTGCCTTTCCCTGGCTGATATCGTGTATCTCTTTCAGGATGCTCACGTCGATCCCGTATCCGCTGGAAACTATGTCGAACATTTCCCGCGTTCCGCTGTGCTTCAGGTCTTTCAGGTAAACCAGTCCGCCCATTATCGGTGCCAGTGCGGGAACTGCAGAAAGTATGAGGGATTCAAGTTCCCTGTCCTTTGAAAAGAGATACTCCGAACGAAGATGTATTAACTTAGAGCGGAACTCGAACTCAAGCTGGAGGCGCAGGTTTTGCTTTGATATCTTTATATCCTTCAGGATATCCACGCCATGATGTATTTTATAGTCGTGCCTGATGTTCAGGAACTCCACAGGGAATACATCAGCGCCCCGGATAATCTCTTCTTCAGTGAACAAAAATGGGTATTCCTTTCCCTGCTTCAGTTTTCGCAAAACATCAATATCAAGAGTTTTACAGACAGCAATGAGCCTTGTCTCATCCCCTGTATAGTATTCAGCCAGCGTTACAAGATTCTCTCCAAGAATTTCTTTGATCTTAGTTTCTTTTGTTGTCATAATTTTCTCACCTTACCATTTGCCCCCGAATCCTCCGCCTCCCGACCTTCCTCCGCCAAATCCTCCGAATCCGCCTCCGAAACCTCCACCGCCTGACCTTCCTCCGCCACCCCCGCCTCCAAACCCACCGCCTCCGAATCCGCCACCTCCTGCCCATCCGCCTCCACCCATTCCCCAGCCCATATTAGGAATTCTTGTCGGTGTATAGACGCGCCCACGCTTCCATGATGTATTGGTGCTGTAGGATGCACTCATGATGGCAACGAAAACAATGAAGATCACTACCAGAATGAATAGAACAACGAACAGGGCACCAAATGCATCAGTTCCGTTACTGCTGAAATCAATATTGCCGCCCCCACCCTGCGGAATATTGCCCTGCGGCATACTGTACTGAGATACTACTTCCGGGTTACCATTAACGAGGTCCTTTACTACGAGCATTGATTCGTAAATGCCTTTGCCGTAATCCCCATTTTTGAAGTTCGGCACAATTATCCTGTCGCCGATATTGACCTTCATGCTGTCGGTGATAGTGCCTTCCAGCCCGTATCCGACTTCGAACCTGTAATCGCGTGAGTCTTTTGCAACGAGGATCAGAAGACCGTTGTCTTTATCCTTTTTACCGATACCTGCTTTCTCAAATAGGTTTACTGCATACATATCAACTGATTCCCCTTCCAGGGAATTTACAGTTACGACCGCTATCTCCACAGTTGAATTTTTTTCTATATCCTGCGCAAGCTGTGTTATCTTATCCTTATAAGACGGATCGATCATGTTAGCGTTATCCGTCACGAAACCGTTAAGAGTGGGATAAGTTACAGCAGATGCTGTTGGGATCAAAAGCATTAGAATAATTATTAACCATGTCCACTTCATAGTTTTATTAAATACCGTTTGAAGATTTATAAGTTTCTTACTTTGGGGTGGTTTCAGGCAGCACAGATCGGCAGCCAGGCAAACGAAGCATGCAACAACAAATGCCATATCTTCCCAATCCCGACAGGTCTATATAAAAGAACAGGCAAATTAACAGATGGTGAGAATGTGGCTCAAAAACTATTAGAATTAATGAACAAGGCGATCGCAAGAGAAATTGGCGTAAGCGTACAGTACATGTGGCAGCATGTGATGGCGATGGGGATGAAGAGCCCTGAGATAAAAGATGTCTTTGAGGACATCGCCATTGAGGAGATGAAACATGCTGAGAAGATTGCGGAGAGACTTTTCTATCTCGGCGGGACTCCCACGACCAAACCCACGCCG
>CABMHZ010000080.1 GCA_902386115.1 uncultured archaeon
TCTCCAAGATATGTGAAATCCACGCCAGCCTTATCGAGCAGGCGTACACTTGCCATTCCTATGTCTTTTTCTACGAAGCTTGCAGTGCAGCCTGCAAAGTAAACGTTCTTTGACCAGTGGCGCGGTCCGTGCTTATCCAGAAGGTCTTGGGGGAACCAGGCAGCACGATCTTTCCTGTATCCCGCCCAGATATCACCCTCAGCACGCAGCGCCTCAGCCATCATCACAAAAGGCGGGAATGTCATCCGCTTATCTTCGTCGATAAGTTTGCCCCTGAGCTTCATCCACGAGGGTTCGATGGGAAGTGCGGCGGAGCACCGGCGGTCACACATCTCGCAAGTGGTGCATACAAGGAATGTGTCTACCATCTTCTGGTTCCAGTTGACACGACCTTCCATATATTCGCGCAGCCAGTACCACTTTCCGCGCGGGCTCTGGCTTTCCCAGCCGCGCCCGTAGAACTGGTCGCATTCATCCAGGCAATACCCGCATTGCGAGCAGGAATAGGCATACCACGCAACATCAGCCGGGATGTCGCGTATCTTTTCGTCGGGACGCTCGCCTATGCGCGTGGTAACATAATTGCCAAACGGACGTATCAAAGGCTCAACCGCTCCTGCTACATGCAAAGCGGTACCAAGAAGCTCGTTCCCGATCACTTTGCCAGGGTTCATTATCCCTTTGGGATCGATCCCGGATTTATAAGCGCGCAGCTTATCGGTCTTTTCTTTGCCAAGTATTCTGTCCGCTTTCCTTGAGAAGTACAAACCTGCTGAATAGGGTCTTCCGCCATGGCTTTCTGCGATCTTCATTATGGTGAGAACAAGACCGAACACGAAATTATAGCTGAACCTGCGCTGGTCGGAAGGGATGAAACCAAGTATGACGGCTTCAGGGACGCCATTGGCGCCGTTCCTGATAATGACGCCTTCCTTAACGACCGGCTGGTCTACCTTGCGTTCTATATCTCCCATCACATCACCAAGCGCAGATAAAGGTATGATCACCTCGGCAGGCACAAGGGATGGACCAAGCCGTTTGACGACCATTAGTTTGAAACGATGTTCCCACTCATGCTTAGAAATGCGGTCACTCAGTATCTCAGCCTCGCAGGACTTTACCATCTTGCTCAGGGTGGAATTGATGGTATCGCTGTCGTTTTTGCGAAATGCGAGCGAGAGCACGTAAGCTGCAGGCAGGAGCACCCGTTCTTCAGCCGGATGACCTGCATGTTCCATTATTGGCGCACGGTTCTTCATCTCAGCCATGCGCGGATTGATGAAAACCATTGACCAGATCGGAAGTTTTGCTTCAATTATTGAATTTACAAGTTTCTGGAGGTCATGTGCATCAGGACATGCAATCGCAGCCACGTCCAATTCTTCCAGCGGCTGAACCTGCAGTGTGACCTGGCTGATAAGTCCGGTTATCCCTTCAGCTTCAGAGACAAGACCAAGGTCTGCTCCTGTAAAATCGCGAACTTCACCTGTGGGCAAAACTACCCTGGCTGAAATAACGTTCTCACCGAAATAACCATATTCGTAGCTCCCTATACCCGCGCCTCCCTGTGCCAGCCATCCTCCCACTGTTGAGGACGGGTAGCTTGTGGGATAAAGCCGCAGCGTTAGCCCGTGCACCGCAAGTTTGCGGTCAAGCTGTTCCCATGATATGCCGGGCTGCACCGTGACTGTCAGATTATCTTTATCGACAGAAAGCACTCCCTTCATTCGGTAGAAATCAACCACTATTCCTTTTTTGACGGGAACTGCACCTGCATAGCCGGATGTGGCTTTTCCTCTCGGGGTGAGCGGCATCTTCTGATTTCGCGCCCAGTTTACTAATTCTATGAGTTCTTTTTCGCTCTGCGGCTGGATGACTGCATCAGGTGTAGTATTCCCGATAAGCGGCTTTACCATTCCCGGTATTGCAGCGATGTCATGGCTGTATAATTTACGCTCGACAGGGTCGAATGTAACGCGGTTTTCAAACTTCCCCTCAAGATAAGAACGTTGATTAATTTTCATAAAACCTCTTTTCATGGTTTTGACAATATTATACATAACCTCGATAGATAATAAAGATTACTGTTATGCATTAAAGTTAATTTTATGCACATAAATCATGCATAATATTGATTCTGTGCATACAAATCGTGCATAAAGTTTATAAATATGCCCATCATATCAGGTAATATGGAAGAGCGTCACAGGACATTATTGATCAAACAGAATCCCTGGTGGCAGGAGAGGTCGATAAAACTGCCGGAATTTGAGAGAGACCTGCATGGAAAGATCCTGAAATATGTTAAATACAGGCAGATAATCGCGATCGTGGGGCTAAGAAGAGTGGGAAAAACAGTATTGATAAAGCAGATCCTCCAGAAACTTGAGGCGCCGAAAAATAACCTATGTTACATATCACTGGACGATATGGATTTTCAGAAATATAATATTGCAGAAGACCTGATAAACTATTTTTTGGAATTTTCAGAAAAAAACAAGACAAGATATTTGTTTCTGGATGAAGTTCAAAAGCTGCCCAATTGGTCTGACCTCCTGAAGACATTGTACGATACCGAAGAGAACATCAAGATATTCATATCAGGTTCAGCAAGCCTTGAATTAAGCAAATTCAAAGAAACTCTCGCCGGACGGATATTCACTTTCCATATGCCAGTCCTGACGTTCAAAGAATTCGCCAGATATTACGGCATGGAATCCGGAATTTTAGAAAACGGGCTATTCCGGGATTATGATTTTAAATATGCCGGGAAAAAGGAAAGATACAGGGAGTTATTTGAGAGCTATCTGATAAAAGGCGCTTTTCCTGAACTGTTTGATATTAACGATGAAGAGTTCATAAAAAAATATATAAGAGAATCTGTTATAGAAAAGGCAATAGCAGACATAGCCAGGTTATCCGGAGAAGATGAAAAAATAATATTTGAGCTGTTAAGGCTTCTTGCGAACAGCAATGCGCGATTATTTGAAATAGTCAACTTATCGACCATCCTGAAGGTTAACAGGAACCGTGTTTCGCATTATATGAGCCTGCTTGAAAAATCGTTCCTGATAAATGTTTCTTACAATTTCACTGCAAGCATCGCAAAACAGGTCAGGGCTGGCAAAAAGCAGTATTCTGCGCATAGTTGTATCGTAATAGCGATGCTGGACTATTCATTTGATGTGCTGAATACCGAAATTGCAGGGCATCTTGCTGAGGCTGCAGTTGCGGGAAATCTTGACAGTACTGCTTTCTGGAGAACGCCGCAGAAAGAAGAGGTTGATATCGTAGTAAAGAAAAAAGAGGGACCCCTGCCTGTGGAAGTAAAATACCAGTCCCATATTACGAACAGCGACCTGAAATCTGTGGTGAAGTTTTGCAGGAATTTTAATGCCAGGAGAGGAATAGTATTGACAAAAGAACTGCTGGAGAGGCGCGAGATGGATGATGCGGAGATCCTGCTGGTTCCCGTATGGCTGTATTTACTGGTATACGATCAATTATAAGATTCCCGACAGCATAAATTCGTGAAACCTATGTTCTCCAGAAAGTCCGAAAATATCCCACCCTTTCACGTCATGGAGGTACTGGAGCGGGCGCAGGAACTTGAGCGCGCAGGCAGGAGTATAATCCATCTTGAGATAGGCGAACCCGATTTTCCCACGGCGCCGCATATCTGTGAGGCGGCTGTGGCAGCCCTGAAAGCGGGTGAAACAAAATATACACACAGCCTGGGAATACCTGAACTGCGCGAAGCGGTTGCTGAGTCTTATAATTCCAGATTCGGGCTGGGTATCAGCGCAGGACAGGTCATCGTAACATCAGGAACAAGCCCCGCCTTATTGCTTTTATTCATGGGATTGCTGGAGCAGGGCGATGAAGTTGTAATGTCAAACCCCTATTACGCCTGCTATCCCAACTTTGTTGAATACCAGGGCGGGAAGAACGTGTTTGTTTACACAAATGAAGATGAAGGATTCAGCCTGGTACCAGAAGCCGTAGCATGCGCCATTACTTCCAGGACAAAAGCAATACTTATCAATTCACCCTGCAATCCCACAGGTCATGTGATGGACGCCCATGCATTGAAAGCAATATCAGAAGCCGCAGGAGATGTTCCCATCATTTCTGATGAGATATACCAGGGTCTCATCTATAAAGGAAAAGACCATTCGATCCTTGAATATACGGATAACGCCTTCGTACTGAATGGTTTCTCCAAGCTCTACGCCATGACAGGATGGCGGCTTGGGTATCTTATCGCCCCGCCTGAATACATAAGACCGCTCCAGAAACTTGCGCAGAATTTCTTCATCTGCGCCAACAGCTTTGTCCAGCACGCGGGCATATCGGCGCTTCGCGGTCCTCAGGAGCATGTTAAGGAGATGATCGCAACCTATGACAAAAGGAGACGGTTTATCCTGAAGAGGCTCAGGGGAACAGGTTTCGTGATAACCCGTGAACCCGAGGGAGCTTATTATGTACTTGCAAATGCCCGGGATTTCGGCTCAAATTCCCTTGAACTCAGCAGGCGCATCCTTGAAGAAGCCGGCGTGGCAGTGACGCCAGGCATTGATTTCGGGGACGGCGCAGAAGGGTACCTGCGGTTCTCGTATGCCAGCAGCATTGAGAATATCGGGGATGGAATAGACAGGATAGAGAAATACCTGAAAACGTGATCACGATTTTTTATCTCAGAAATAGTGAACGGGACAGCAACTTTCAAGTTACTTCCCGTTATGGTTTCCTTTATAATTTCAATTTTTCAGTTGTCTTTATATCTTTCAGGACCTGCTCTATCAGGCTTTTGGCGTTTTCCAGATGCTTTGTACCGCTGCCTGCAAGCTCAGTGAAATTACCCTGTATCAGGATCTCGTTCTCCTGGATCATATAAATATAATAAACAAGGATGCTCCAGTAAATAGATAAACCTAAAAATGCCGCTATACCTATGACAACAAGCTGGCTGTAAGTCTTTGCAACTGTCAGACCATTGGGGAGAAGTAAATTTAAAGAAACAAAATAGTCGAATATTATGATCAAGCCAAAAACGATCGGCACTATACCGATTAAAAGAATGTTTGTCTTACTGAGCCTCATTCGAAACACCAGCATATACTATGTAAATTCTCTACTTAAACCTGTTCCTCCAAAGTTACAAAACTCTATAAATAACTTATTCAGCCTGCTTCTTTATTTTCGAACCGTTCAATTTGAAAAGTTCTGCTACAGTATCCAGGAATCTTTCATCGTCATGCTCCGCGGCGCTTCGGAGGATCTTGGTTGGTTCAGCCAGTATCTGGTTGGCAAAAGAATGTGTCATGTCGTCCAGCACGGTGCGCTCAATGTCTCCAATCGTGTGCCGCGCCTTGAGTTTATTCACCGCTTCTTCGCACTCGTGCCCCCTTATCTGTTCAACCCTTGAATACAGGGCTGAGATTATCATGTCAGCCTGCTGGCGCTTGTATTGCTTTTTAAGCAATTCAA
>CABMHZ010000081.1 GCA_902386115.1 uncultured archaeon
CAGTGCGCGCCGCGGCTCGCATACCATTCAACGCCACCAAAGAGCATCCCCTCTGCCAGTCCAACCTGGTGCCCCAGCTCGATCGCTCCCATGAGATCGAAATTAAAATTCATGCTTTTATTCACAAATTCCACGTCACTGAACCGCATTTTAAGTGACCGGATAATTTCAAGCCCGTTCTTCAGTCCTTCCTCGTCCCTGAAGACTGAACAATGATCCATCATTACAGACTGCATATTTCGCCTGATACTATCGATTTTTTCATTGCCTTTAAATTCGAGCAAGCTCGTTATCATCTCCCGCGCGTGTTTCAATGGCTCGTCGGAGAGGGCGTGATGTTCAATTTTTGAAATGTCCTCTTTCATAGCTTTTCCGCATCTTCTCCCGAACACAAGCGTATCAAGCAACGAATTGCACCCGAGCCTGTTCGCGCCGTGCACGGATACGCAGGCGCATTCTCCTGCCGCGTATAATCCTTTCGCGATCGTACCGGACTCATCCTGCAGGACTCTTCCATCCAGATCCGCAGGGATACCTCCCATAAGGTAATGACACGTAGGATATACCGGGATGGGCTCGCGTGCAGGATCGATGCCCAGATATATCTTTACAAAAGAGATTAACTCCCCCAGTTTTTCATGTATTTTTTCTTCTCCAAGATGGGTGAGGTCAAGATGCACGTAACCCCCTTCAAGACCCCTTCCTTCGCGCACCTCAGTAAGAATCGCCCGTGAAACTACGTCCCTTGCAGCAAGGTCTTTTACTGTTGGAGCGTAACGTTCCATGAACCGCTCTCCTTTGCTATTACGTAAGATACCACCTTCTCCTCTTGCCGCTTCGCTCAAAAGGATCCCCATAGGATAGAGCCCCGTTGGATGGAACTGGACGAATTCCATATCCATAAGGGGGATCCCTGCCCTGTGCGCCAGGTTGAGACCATCCCCTGTCGAGGCAAACCCGTTGGACGTGGTTTTAAATATCCTGCCGCAGCCTCCTGTTGCCAGAAGGACGGCTTTTGCTTCAATAAGATTGAGTTCGCCAGATGAGAGATCATAGGTAATCAATCCCGAGCACGTTCCTTTTTCAACAACAAGAGATAGTACATAATGCTCAGGATAGAACTTCACCCGATGGCGCAAGCACTGATCGTACAGCGTGTCAAGAACCACCCTCCCGGTCCTGTCAGAGGCATGACAGGCTCTCTTTACAGGTTTTTTGCCGTAATCACTGGTATGACCCCCGAAGTTCCTTTGCGCGATTTTACCTTCTGCATTGCGGCTGAAAGGGACGCCCATGTGCTCAAGCTCGTAAATCACACGGGGAGCGTCCATTACCATGATCTCAACGGC
Source organism: uncultured archaeon (assembly GCA_902386115.1). Classification (GTDB taxonomy): domain Archaea; phylum Halobacteriota; class Methanosarcinia; order Methanosarcinales; family Methanoperedenaceae; genus Methanoperedens. The sequence continues at coordinate 1,350 of CABMHZ010000081.1, forward strand.
GTCCTGGTCAGCAAGATAATCACTTCCCTTGATCGTATCGAACATATGCCATTCCCAGCGGTCTTCTTCCTCATTGCCTATCGATGCCGTTATCCCGCCCTGGGCTGCTCCTGAATGTGACCGCGTGGGAAGGACTTTGCTTACGATTGCAACATCTGCTTCCTCCACACATTCGACGGCTGCCCGAAGACCGGCAAGACCTGCGCCAACTATGACGATATCATGCTTGAAGTTCATACAACTCCCCGTTCGAATTAATATATGAGAAGTTAAAACCATTCGCCGTGCAAATATTAGGAACTAATCGTTTAAATAAATGCCTGTTGCTTACTTTAAAGGATGATACAAATGCCTTAACCAGATAGCCTGCTAATTTATTTGTGTGTTCCGCTCCATTCGTTTATAGAATTCTGATGTTGTAGCTGAATAAATTAAAAAATGCTATGAGCTATTTGTGTTGAAGATACGAACTTAATCGTTACTAAAACTTATTGATGCCTTTTAATTGGCAATAGATACGAAAACAAAAGAACCTGTTGCATTAGTAGGTATTGACGACATTTTCATATAGTTTAAAGACATCAATTAATATGCTCGGATTGCGGAGAGGGAACCACCTGTTTCAGAATGTTATTTATCGTAATCCGGGGGTGTCAAATTATGAGTTCGGAAAGAAATGTTGAACAGACTAAAGACAAGCATAAGAAAATTGAAATGGGATTGAAATGTCTCAGGGATTTGAACCTGCTTGATGATTTTTTTGATGAAACGTGGAAAGAGGGGACTGAGAAGCTCCTGGATAAATATGAAGACAAAAAATCATTTTATGATATATCCCTGGAAGAAACCGATAAAGTTTTAGATCAGGTAACTGAATGGTTCGGGGATGATTACGGGCTGGCTGTAATCGATGGCGAATTCTGGATGGTTTCCGTGGGCAGCGTAGAAGAAGGCGGCAATAAGTGGTGGTTCAAAATGAAACTGGATACGGATGATATTGAAACTGCCAGAAAAATCATTTTGCTGGATAAGTGCAGGCCAAGGAGATATTGATATATAATAGGCAAGTATCCACTCACTCTTCTTTTGTCCCTTCGATTTTTTGTGCTGCAACGAACGCTTTTCGCGCATCGTCGCGGCGACCTTCGGTAAGACACAATTCAGCGCATTCACGAAGCATCTCTTTTGTAGGCGCCCTGCCCGCTAATTCGTATGCTTCCATTCCGGGTGTTACAAGCCCATTACCAAGGCACATTTCGCCGCACTCGACGAGTTCTTCCACTGGCGGTTTCCTGCCAGCCAGCCTGTAGGCTTCAATGCCATGCGAAAAATGACCTTCACAAAGGCAAATCTTTCCGCATTCGAGGAGTTCATCTAACGGCGGGGTCTTTCCTGCAAGTTTGTATGCTTCCATGCCCGAATTAAGATTACCGGTTATCAGGTACTCCCTGCCAATACTTATGAGCGTATCCGCAGGAAGAGGCTTCCCGATGAGCTTTGCCGCATCAACAGCAGAGTAGATACGTCCTTCTTCAAGGTATTTGTTAATGTACCCGGTAACGATTTCCGGTATAAGTTCTATTCCAGATGCTTTCGAACCTTTTAAAGCTCTTGCTACCCACCCGTTCTCAAGATATTTATGAATATAGCTATTGAGTTCCTCTTTTGAGAGCGCCACGCCAGCGACTTTCGAGGTATCGATGGCTTCCGGCATCTTTCCTTCTTCAAGACATTTTTTGATGTATGCAATTACTTTTTCTTCTGTCATTTTACTTAGATGTTGAGGTTTATACCTGCATCAATTCAATCAAATAATAAGGTATAAAGGTTTTGGTGAGAAAAATGAGATTTTTTATTATTTTCTGGTTTGAAAAACCACAGAGTTCACAGAGGACACAGAGAAAAACGGCTACGCTCTGCGCTCTCTGTGTGCTCTGTGGTTAATTATCCTTCGCTGGATTCATTCTACCAGATGAATTTTATAAGTCTCGAAAAAATAGTTAAATAAGACTTTGCATATTATAAGTTAATGAATAAAAGATATTTTGCATGGTATCATGTTTTTTTTATTATAATAATACTTGCATTTTTCCTGAGGCTTTATTATCTTGATGAGAGGGTTTTCCACCAGGATGAAGCCGCCGTGGGCTATATTACATACAAATTATTCAATGAAAGTGTCTATTCCTATGATCCGTCTTTCCATGGTCCTTTCATGTACTATGTTACATCGGAAATGTACCGGCTCCTTGGTGATAGTATTTTTACATCCAGGCTGCTTCCTGCGATACTTGGCGCATCGATGATCTTTTTACTGCTGCCTCTGCGAAGATATCTTGGGAATTCCGGCATTCTTTTTGCTGCATTCTTTCTCGCCCTTTCGCCTTCGTTCCTGTATTATTCAAGGTTCTACAGGGAAGACATATTCATATCCTTCTTTTCGCTGCTGGCTTTTGTATGCGCTGTAAAATACGCAGAAGCCTTGAATACTGAAAGTCGGTCATTTACATTTTTCAACTTTCATTATATCTCAGGATATTCTATTGAAAGGATATTTTATCTTGCTCTTGCGGGGATATCAATCTCCTTTCTGGGTGCCCTGAAAGAGAACGCGTACATCACAATCGCATTGATAGCCCTGTTCCTGTTCCTGTTTTTCATAAGGGAACGTCATTACAGAAGCCTGGTAGATAGAAAAAGACCTGATAAGGAATTTATTATCCTGATCGCAGAAATTGTGTTTCTTATTCTTATAATACTCGTGGTTTTTTCGCTGTTCTATACTGGAAACATCCTTGATATCGCTGGCATGAAAACCACCATTCAAAAAGCTGTCTCTCTCTGGTACGAGATGCACAGGATACAGCGCCTCGGAGGACCCTATTTTTTCTATCTTGGCATTCTTGCGCTTTATGAATTACCCATACTTGTGTTTGGAATCCTGGGTATGCTCTATTATGGATCAGGCGGAAGGAAAAAAGGTAAGCTGCTGATGGTATTGCTCCTTTATTGGGCGGCTGCTGGCATAATGTATCTCATTTCAGATAATTACGCATTTGCAGGCAGGTTCTTACCAACAACCTACATCCAGTCATCTATTATCATATTTCTCCCGCTTATTCTGCTTGGAATAATTGGTGTCCTGTATATTCGAAATCTTTTTTTTGCTTTTCTGATATTTTGGGGTTTGACAAACTTTTTTGTATATTCGTATGTCCAGGAAAAAGTCCAGTGGCTTGTAATGAACCCGCTTTTGCCTCTTGTATTAATCGCTGCTGCATATCTTGGAGAAATGTTGCCGACGTTGAATTTGAGATCAAGGGCAGGAACTTTGACAATTATTTTCCTTATAGCCGGAAGCCTGTTTTTCGTTTATTCAGGCATTCAGTTGAATTATGTTAATTATGCCAATACAATTGAACCGATGGTACAGGCATCGCAGCCGCCGCAGAAGTTTTCGGAATTCGTTACAAAAATGTCCGGAATATCTTCACAATACGGGAACGAGTCCACAAGGATCCAGGTTACAGATGAAAATATTGAAACCATGTTGCTTTGGTATACACGCCATTATCCGAATGTGGAATGGAGGACGGGTAAGGACGCCAGGTTCAATGCCCCGCTCATCATAGTGCCCGATCCTGGCGGGAACGGAACTGAGCCTGACATCATGCAGCGGAATCTCGGAAGCGATTACATCCGGCTTAACGGCACGAGAATGTCCTGGTACTGGTTCAGACCATCTGATCTTACCCCTGAATTTATCCTTTTCAGGACGATGAACAGGCAGCCGGATTTCGAGCACAGGTTCACCCTTTTCTATAAGCCTGTAATCAAATGAACGATAAGATTGAATTGAATTGGTCCCAGTTAGGGTATTATTCTGATAGACATGTGTTTCATGGATTACATATCTATCTATTCTATCGCACCGGTGCGGTATGATCTCCATGTATGTACCCGGGCATACGTGTGCACATAATTGACTGGCGTGATCATCGACACGGCACGGGGCGTGAAATTCCGTCTTATCCGTGTTATGTTTTGTGGTGTTTTCTCCTATTTATTGAATTCAGGGAACGGATCTACTTTCGTGGCGGCAATGAACCGCCCTTTTTTGTGAATTTTGAGGTTAACGATCCTAAATTTGATTTTGTTTTTGAAACCACTTTATTAACTGTTTCCATGTTCATCAGGTTCTTTGATGTCACGAAAATTACCGCTATTATTCCAATGCCTGTTACTGCCCCAACCAAAATGAACAGGTTTAATGGCTCTTCCTTCACTGGCATTGTTGTTTTCTGACCGAGTATCTCAACAGTATAATTGCCTGGAACCAGTTCTATCTTATGGGTGAAATTGACCATCCCTTGCTTACCGGGCGCCAGTGTGACATTGCTGTTCTCAACGACCGTGTTGTTAATTATGAGCGCTACCGGCAGCGTTCCTTCTTTTGTCCCTGTGTTCGTGATATTTGACCAGATAATGACATTCTGTCCCTTATTAACCACATCAGGTCTGAAACCGATATCTAATGCCTTGAATTCAGTGAAAGGCAACCTGATATCGATATCCCTCTGGACACTGATATACCCTGTCTTTGAAGCCACAAGGTTATGCTTCCCGCTGGCTGTGAAAGAATATGCCAGAGTGCCGCTTGAGTCTGTTGATCCGATTCCCGTTCCGTCAAGGGTGATGTTCACGCCCGAACTATAGTTCCCGGTTCCGCTTACCTTTACTTTGATTTTGACAGGGATATACTGGTCTATAATGTCAGGCATTTCGAAATTGAGCCTGTTGTCCACGTACTCCGCTATCTGGACGGTCTTTGTAGCTGCCACGAACCCGAGCTTTGTGGCTGTGATGTTGTGCTGACCGGCTTTTGTGAGAATGTAGTCCAGCTTCCCTGTGCTGTTCGTGTCGCCGATAACAGTCCCATCAAAGCTCACTTCAGCATTGTCGGCAGGGGTTCCCGTCCCTGAGGTCACGCTTATTGATATTGTGTCTTTTACCATCATGGATGAAGGCACACTTATAGCAAGCTGGTTTGAGGCAAGCGCGCTGCCGTTCACCATGATGTAGGGATAGAACCTGATATCAGATGA
>CABMHZ010000082.1 GCA_902386115.1 uncultured archaeon
GCAGGTACTGAAATCAAAATTCTTATGCCTTTCCATCATCATTCAATAATAACACTTGCTGCATTGCGGCTTGTCGCCATAATAACTAACCAAAAGAGTACATGTCTGCATTTCAGTATGAAGCGAATAAGTATTTGTTATATTAAAATATTGAATTTCATGTCACGGATGGCATACTGAAAAAGGCAGGTCTCCTGAGAACTTTACTGTATTATAAGGAAGTATGCCGGGCTTTTTAGGTACATGGGGGTCGGTATGGCATTCGAGACAGAGGCTGTTATTAAGCTTCTGTCCTCCATGCCCTGAATGGCAGTTGACACAGGAGGGAATTACGAAAGTTGTACCATGACAGTTCTGGCAGGTCTGGTTCTTATGGGGGCCATATGGGATAAGGGAAGATATGTTGGTCTTATTCAAACCAGCTACCGGCTCGTGTGCCCAGTGACAATCCTTGCATCTTAAGTTGGCTATGGCGTTTAGATGTTGAATATCATTCATAATGTGGCATCTTGTACAGTTTATTGCAAGGGCAGAGTTGACTGTATTCAATTGAACACCTGTTATTTTGGCAATGGCACCTATCTCTATTTCCTTTAAGACGGCTGACTTTGCCTCATTGAGACTGGTATTAGTATGGCATCCAAGACAGCCCAGCTTGTGCTTTGCAATCGTCGAACCCGCCTCTGGCTTAAGATATGAAGCCACAAAAGGTTTCATCTCGTGGCAGAGGTTGCAGGTTTGTGGGTCTTCAATTTTCTTCTGGACATTAAGTGCCAGCAGGATACCTACGGACAGTATCAAGATTCCAATAATCAATACCGGATGAAGCCGACGGTATTTTTTTTCCATCATCCTTTATTTCTACCCGCAGGTTTAAATCTTTTCCAGGAAAATGGAGTGAAGAAGTATCGGTAGGGGGAAATTATTATATTGCATGGGCTTCTATATACCACCCATGAAATTCATGTTCATCTTGATTTTTGTGTTCGCGCTCATGGTGAGCGGCTGTATCGGAAATATCGGCGAGAATGTACCTGTAATGTATGTGAATGTGACCGTGGGTGAACCCAACGGAACGATGGTCATTCAGGAGATAGAAGCACATACAGGAGAAATGCCAAAGCTCACGGCTCCTCAGGAACGGACTCCTAATGAATTCCCGGCAATCTATGTGAATGTTGTGCAGGATATGTTTCCGAGAGCTTTCCAGACAGGCAAGGACTATTCCGGGCCAGGTGTTTATAATTTTACTCTCGGTTTTCAAAGGGAGATCAACAGGAGCGTCCCCATGCAAATCATTGCACAAGCCATTAACAAAACCTCAGACACCGTAGACTTAAAAGTCATGAACTTTAACTGGACCACCGCGCGAAACAAAACATTTATATAGAAATATGAACTATCATTAATTATACCCAAATTAAACCCAAATTGGGTAAATGGATAGGAAAGGAGGTGAATTAATGAAAAATACAGGGAAACTCTCTATACTGATGGTTGCGGTTATTGCTATTGGCATATTTGCATTACCCGCTGTGTTATCAGTAGGCACGGGACAGCACCAGTTCAACAATGGTGCCGCTGTTCAGTGCGGCAAGTGTCACGCCAACCCCGGAGACGGTGTATTTGGTGAGTTATCAGCATCTGGTAATACTGGATATGTTACCTTAGGCAGTCCAATAGGAACAAAGATCCATAATGGTTCATGGTTCTGGACAGCGTCTGGAAAATATGATTGCTCGGTATGCCATGTGATAGCCACCGGTGGAACAGCCAAGGGGCAGCATACTGGCGTTACAATCCATGTAGTTTGTGCAACTTGCCATGGTACTGAATATACTCAGTTAACCAATACAACTGACGCCCACCACGGCTTCGCAGCTGCGGCAAATGTCGGAACAAGCGCAACCTATGCTTGCATAGGATGCCACACAGCAGTAACAGTAACCGGCAGCCCAAGCTATACATATGGGCCTTCTGTAACTACGGACGGTATAACAATCGGCAATGGGCCCGTAGCACGTTAGATAAATTTACTGTGGTGATAACATCATCACATTTTTTTTAAAATATGGAATGTAGTTCGCAACCTTTTTATCTATCAGAGTTGTAACAAATTGTAATGCTTGAATACATATTCACAGGGATACTGGCTGCTATACTGGTCCTGCTTTACATCTTCATTAATCATCAGAACATGGCTGGCAGACTCTTATCAAAGATCCCTTCCAGGAACGATAAGAAAAGCAGGCTAAAGCTCTACATGGAGCGATTCAGTGAGCAAAAGGAGAGCAACATGAGCAGGAATATTATTGTCCAGGCTCTGCCATGGCTCTGTGTTCTGACGCTGGTGTTTATTCTGGGTAACCATTACTTTGTTTTTGCCACAGTCCTCAGTGGAAGCATGGAGCCGACATTCAAAAAGGGAGATCTGGTACTGATGCAGAGTTTAGACTTAAAAGCAAAGGTCGGTGATATCGTCATGTTCCCGATGTGGGGCTTTAAGGAACCTATTCTACATAGAGTGGTAAGTATAACTGGAGATGGTAGTATAATCACCAGAGGAGATGCTAACTCCGCCACCGACAGTAGTGGCTTTCCACCAGACCGGATTATCGGCAAAGCGGTATTAATAAGTGATAAACCCATCGTACTAAAAGGATTTGGCTACTCCATAAGACCACAAAATATAGGTGAGCAGCAGATCCTCACCAAACTCCCATCGAGCTTTGTGCTTGCAGAAGCTTTCCAGCAATTCCAGGTACTTCAGCCTCTTTTCATAGTCTTCGCTACCATTTTTTATTTCTTTCTGCTTATGGAAAACCGTACGGGATCCAACCGCAGGTTAAGCAAAAATCGCGGGAATGGCAGGAAAAAGGTGTAGACCTGCCAGATTATAAGACTTCTGCGAAACCTTTATCACTAAATAAGTAAATCTAAATTCAGATAGGATTATGTGGAAAAAAGGAATATTTTTTTTACAAAAAAAAGGATTTCGTTCAAAAAGAAGCAGTTATTTCACATCTATTATTCTTACGATAGTGATATTTGTGTCTATTGCTGCAATGTTGACGATATTTATGGGGCAGACCCAGGTATATAGTCCTGTAACAAATAAGTGTATTTCATGCCATAATGATACGGGCTATCCAAATGATACAGATGGAGATGGCGTTGCTGCTCCTTATAAACGCCCGCACAATAATAACGTCATGTGTGAGTCGTGCCATGAAACAAATCCACATACTATAGTATTCATTCAACCATCCGGGATGTATGGAAGCAAAGCGACTGCTGCTTCATGTCCGGATTGTCATCAAGCAGGAATTCCACCGGGAACGAATTCAAATTTTACAAATGCGTTCATGATAAATATAAACTTAAGGCATAGCTCTGACCTATCCAATGGATCAGTATGGGGTAGTTACTGGACGAATTCTATGCCCAAGACTGCATGTCTTTATTGCCATGATAAGACCTATCATAACATTTCGCCTTTGGGGCGCATACTTTTGTGGAGTCCGGATTTTAAGATCAACGGCTCGATAGGCTCCAATTTTACCTGTGCAGGATGTCACTACAAAGAAAGTCCAAACTATACTTTAATGAACTCGAGTTTTATAGCTGCTGGTCTGCAAATACCGCCTGAGATAACCAACGGTACAAACTGGAACGGGACTTTTGCCAATTATTTTAATCATACGATTATGGGATATACAGATAATTTTTGCAAGGAATGCCATGGTCGATCGCTTGATGCGAATGCAACTCTGGGTGAATTCATACATAATGTTACAATTGCAGATGTAAATGCATGCATGAGCTGTCATACTGATGTCAATTCCTCTGACCTTGGTCGACATTCAACCTTAAGCGGGACATCTGCGGTTGAGAACAGCGACTGTAAGACCTGCCACTACCAAACATTCCCGATGGTCAAAGGCGCGGTAAACAATTCAAATACATACTTCTGCGCGGATTGCCATACATCGGGCGGTACAGGTCCCAATAAATCCAGTATAATATTTTCGGATAAGAAACATGGAACGGCTGGATGTATGGACTGCCATGTAGCTGATGGAAAATACCACCAGGGCAACCCCCGGGGTTCAGTAGCAAATATAACATATGTTAACAGGTATGTTCCCGGCAACACAACAGTAACAGACTGCGCTGACTGCCACTATGCAAGCAACCTTGACGATGTGCCTTTTAATGCTCCAGGCGGTGGAACCCATATAACAGACTTTGGCGGAGCATGTATCGGCGGATGTCATGGAAGCGCCAGTACAATGCCGCAGAAAGTCCACAATCTGATCTCTCAGACGGCAAATATCAAACCATCAATTTCAGTTCCAATCCTCAGTTCATCCAGCATCCCTCAGGGAACTCCTGTGATTGTGAACGCGACCGTTACATCCAATAGTTACTGGAGTTTTGTAGATGGTGCCCAGTATCGCATCATGTCCGGAGCTACAGAGATCGTTCTTTGGACACCGATGTCAGCTGCGGGCGGCGATTTCAACGGATCTACAGCGGTAGCAATAGCGACAATAATGACAAATATTACACCGGGTAATTACATAATCCAGGTCAGAGGCATGGCGGGAGGCCCGGCGCAAAATACATCGATCCGTTACTACCCGATGAACGGAGATGTATCAGCCATAAATTCCACAAACCTCACGATTCTTGCGCCATTAAGTTATATCAACGGCACGGTAACAAGCGGTGATCAGCCCCTTGGAGGTGCTCTGGTTTTAGTTACAGGCGGGAGTTCAACCACATTTACCAACGGATTTTATTCAATCATGGTCGCAGAAGGTACTTATAATGTAACCGCGAGCAAGAGACCGGAATACTATGATAATACAACAACAGGTACTCCGGTCACTCCGAATAATACGACGATCCAGGACTTCATACTCACGCAGAAACCAACGGGGAATATCACAGGTACTGTTACGAACGCGACGGGGTAACCCGGGCAGGTATTTTTTGGGATAGATAAAATCATATTATTAATACAGCTATTTAAGATTCATTGCGGTGCGTACTTGTTTATGTAAAGTTCATCAGCGACTGATTATTAACAAAATACAAAATTCAGGAATTTTGCTATGAATAACTGGCTGAAGTGCCAAAATTCATATTATCGAAGAAGAATAAAAGGATAAATCTAAAATTTAGTTGAACGATCATGAAAAACAAAATTATTGTCACAGGCGGGGCTGGTTTTATTGGAAGCCACCTGGTTGAAAGGCTGCTGCTTCGCGGTGACGAAGTAATAGTGCTGGACAACCTCAGTTCAGGAAAGATGGATTTCCTCAAAGAACATAGTGAAAACCCGGACTTCAAATTCATCAGGCTTGACCTGTTGAACTTTGATGACCTGAAAAAAACGGTAAAAGACGCAGACGCAGTATTCCATCTCGCTGCCAATCCGGATGTCCGGCTTGGGGTCTCGGATACAAGAGTACATCTTGAGCAGAACATCATGGCAACATACAATCTTCTTGAGGCGATGCGCATCAATAAAATAAAGAACATACTCTTCACTTCCACGTCCACGGTGTACGGTGAAGCCACCGTAATCCCCACGCCTGAGGATTATGGACCGCTTGTACCCATATCGCTCTACGGCGCTTCAAAACTTTCCTGCGAGGCGCTCATAACCTCATACAGTTCCACATTCGACATGAACTGCTGGATTTTCCGCTTTGCCAACATTGTCGGTCCGCGGGGCACTCATGGCATAATCGTTGATTTCATTAACAAGCTCCTTAAAAATCCGAGTTCGCTTGAGATACTCGGGGACGGGGAACAGCGCAAATCGTATCTCCATGTTTACGACTGCGTGGAAGCAATGCTTTTTGCTATTGATAACAGCAATGAGATGGTGAACATCTTTAACATCGGTTCAGAGGATACCATAAGTTCGACAGAGATCGGGAGGATTGTGGTTGAAGAGATGGGTCTTGAGAATGTCGGATTCAATTATACCGGAGGCAGCCGCGGTTGGAAAGGCGATGTGCCAAGGATGATGCTATCTATCGACAAAATAAAATCGCTCGGATGGAAGCCTTTCCATAATTCTGAAAAAAGTGTGCGTGATGCAGCACGGAGTTTACTGGACAATGGTTAGATCATTCTGCCCGAAATGCGGAAGCGATGCTGACGTTTTCTATGATAGTGTATGCAGGCAATGCTTTATCGGGAATAAAACGCTCATTGAAAGCCCGCAGGTAGTTTATGGCAGGATATGCCCGACATGCGGTGCTGTGTTCAGGAAAGGAAGGTGGCAGGCAGGGGGGGCGGAGGAAGATACAGTTATTTCATTCGTGAAAGAGAACCTGAAAATTAACGGCGAAGCAAAAAATATCGATATGTTGATAACACCGAAGCAGCTTGATTATTCCAGGTACAAAGTGCATGTTGAGGCAAAGGGGGATATCAAAGGAGCGCCCATTGACGCGGCGCTTGATACGCAGGTCAGGATAAGCTGGGAAACCTGCGATACGTGCAGCAGGATTTCCGGAGGGTACTTTGAAGGCATCGTGCAGGTAAGGGCTGATAACAGGCTCCCCACGCATGAGGAACTCTCAAAGTGCCTGAGCATCGCGGAAGATGTTGCGGCGCGCTCACAGGAAAAGGGGGACAGGCTTGCTTTTATAGCCAAGACCGAAGAACTTCCTGAAGGTGTGGATATATACGTCGGGCTGATAAAACTCGGAAAGCAGATATGCAGAGCAGTGATCGACACTTTCGGCGGAAAATACACCGAGTCTCCCAAGCTTGTCGGGCAGAAGAACGGGCTTGACCTTTATCGTATCACCTATGCCCTCCGCCTGCCCGAATTCGTGCGCGGGGACATTATAATCGCGGATGGTACGGTGATCGAGGTTCAGGGCTGCGGGAAGCATGTGAGCGGTATTGATCTTGAGACGGGGAAAAGGTTCATGGAGAATTTTAATGACCTGATGGATGTTAAGAAACTGGGAAGAAGGGAGGATGCGGTTTCTGCTGTTCTTGTCGCGGTGGAAGGAAGAACGATACAGGTCCTTGACCCTCATACTTATGCGACCATTACTATAACAAGACCGGAGTTCCTGAGCGTTGAACCGGGAAATGAGATAAAAATAGTGAAGACTGATAAGGGGATTTTTGTGCTTCCGTGATAATGCAAATTTGCCGTGATCTCAGGTTTCAGCGTCAGCCAAATATTTGTAATAGAACATCAGCTTTTTTTAATTGTAACATCAGAAAAATCTTCAATCGTATTTGAAATATTTCCATTTTCTGAGAAAAAAAAGTAGAGGATCGATTCTTTGGATTTCTAATCGGTTTCGCCTTTTAGAAGTGAATTGATTACATCCTGGGTGCGCAGGTCTCCTATCGCAACACGCTGTATGATAGGATATATGTACTTGCAGTCATCGATGCTATTCAAGATATCCGGACCAACCTCTTTCATGACCTTTTCAATTATCCGTGTGCATCTATCACATATTTTATCGTTCGGTGTGGATTTACCGCATATTTCGCAGTTCATATTTTTTCCCCATATTAATCATTGGAATTTGTCGGATAAATAGATATCGGACATGATTCAGATGGCTTTA